>DATMTC010000515.1:0-6953 GCA_035565115.1 Microbacteriaceae bacterium
ACGGATGCCATGCCTGGCCGTGCCATGGGCAGCATCACCTGGAAGAAGCTGCGCCACTCCCCTGCACCGTCGACCTGCGCCGCTTCGTAGATCTCGTCTGGCAGTGTCTGGAAGAACGAATAGAGGAAGAACACCGTGAAAGGCAGCGCGAACGCCACATAGGTCAGAATCAGTCCTGGCAGGGTGTTCAGCAAGCCGATGTTCTTCAGGATCGAGAACAACGGAACGATTGCCAGGAACACCGGGAACGTCAACCCGGCCAACATCAGGTAGTAGATCGCCCGTGCACCGAAGAACTTGAATCTGGCGAGCACGTATGCGCACATCGCCCCCAAGAGCATCACGATGACGAGCGCGCAGCCCACGACGATGATCGTGTTCAGAAAGAAGCTGCCGATTCCGGCACCCGTCCACGCGTTCACGTAGTTGTCGAGGTTCCAGTTCGCGGGCAGCGAGAATGGCGAAGCCAGAATCTCTTTCGTCGTCTTGAACGACGACAGCAACACCCACAAGAGTGGCAGCACGACGATCAGCGTCCACACCGTGAGCAGAATGTGTGAAGTGGCGCCGACGGCGACATCGCCACCCGTGAGCGTGGACTTCGTGGGCGGACGGATGATCTTGTGCGGTTTGACCACCAGGTTCTGCTGGGTCGCGGTCATCGTCTTCCTCCCGTTGCACTTCCCCGGGCGAGCCGGAATATGGCGAACACAATGGCTGCGAACAGCAGAGTGACCGCTGCGAGCACAACGCCCATCGCAGTCGCGTAACCGAACTGCCCTTTGCGGAAGGCCGTGATGAACAATTCCTGACTCATCACCAGCGTGGTGTTCGCCGGCCCGCCTGCGTTCGGGAACAGTGCGGCCATGAACACGAATGCGTCCAGGGCAGCGATGCCAATATAGATGTATGCGGTTTGCACGCTGTCGCTGATCAGCGGGATCGTGATCGAGATCGCCGTGCGAAAACGGCCGGCTCCGTCAAGGCGGGCGGCCTCGTAGGTCTCGGCCGGGATTCCCTTGATGGCTGCAACGAACAGAACGGTGTAGAACCCGATGAACGCCCAGATCATGACGAACATCGACGCTGGGAGCGCTGTGGCTACCTTGCCAAGCCACGCGAAGTTCTGGAACTGGTCAAGTCCGATCCCGGTGAGGAACCCGTTGAGGATTCCGGCTGACGGGTCGTACACCTGCGCCCAAATCAGGCCGATCACGATCGCAGGGATGCAGTACGGGAAGAATGAGACGGTGCGATAGAGACTTGATCCTGCGATCCCCCGGATCTGGCCCTTGCTCGGCCCGCCGACGGTGACGACGCCGGCGATGATCAGGGCGATCCCGATCGTGACAACGGGTACCACGATGGCGATGATCACGTTGTTCAAGAGGGCGTGCATGAAGATGTCGTCTTTGAAGAGCTTGACGAAATTGTCCAGCCCGGTGAACTGCATCGTGTTCGAGAACCCACCCCAGTTCGTCATCGAATAATAAAGCGCCTGCGCGAACGGGGAGATGACGAAGATCAGAAAGATGGCAAGCGGAAGCGCCAGGAACACGGCCATGAAGCTGACCCGATCGAAGGTCAGCCGTTTCCGGTGACGCCGGGGAGCCGGCTGACGCCGGCTCCCCGTCACTTTCGCAGTGGTGGTTGTCACTTGACTGTGATCTTCTTGACCGAAGAGTCGTTCGCAACCTTGTCACTGATCTGCTGCAAGCCGGCCGTGAGGCCAGCAGCATCCGTGGCTCCGGACAGGAACGAGTTCCAAACGACCAGTTGGTCGGTGTTCATGCCGTAGTAGTTCGCGAACTGCCAGTCGAACACGTTGGTCCCAGCGGCATCCAGCATCTTCGTCTGCGACACCAGCGCGGTTGAACCGAAACCGTCGGCAGGCACAAGACCCTTGACGATCGTGGGCGCCAGACGCGTCTTCGAGAAGTTCGTCGCGGCCTCCTTCGACAGCATGGCGCGCAGGATCTCCTTGCCACCCGCGGCGTTCTTGCCCTGCTTAGGCACAATGAACGGCTCACCGGACGCCGCGCGCAATGCTGTGTACGGCATCTTCGAGTTGGAGGTGACCGTCATTTCAGGAGCGCCGGTCATCTTGAACCCGTCCTTGGTGGCCTTCTTCATCTCGTTCTCGATCCAGCCGCCCGACGGGTACAGGATCGCCTGTTCGTCGTTGCTCCACTTGGCCTGGGCCGCGGTGAACTGGGTGCCAGCACCGCCAGGAATGAAGTAGCCGAGCTTCACCTGCTTCTCGAGCTCAGCGAAGATCGCCTGCAGCGGAGGCAGTGACCACGCCTTCGGCTTCAGGTTGCCGAGCGCAAGACGAACCTCATCTCCGCCCTCCTTGATGGCCGAGTCCACGGCCAGGGTGAGGTAGTACGTTGCAGCTTCCTTGCCCCATACCCAGAGGTATTTGCCTGCCGCTTTCGCCTTTGCGCCGAGCTCCGTGGACTCTTCCCAGGTCTTCGGCGGCGTCCAGCCGTTCTGCTCGAACAGGCTCGCCGAGTACCAGACGCCGTACACCGTCATGACGTAGTTCATGGCGATGAGCTTGCCGTTGAACGTGCCAGGCTCCTTGACGCCCGGGTAGATGGTGTCGTCGATCTTCTTGCCCTCGAGGTTGTTCGCGGCATAGACGTCGTCCAGTTCCGACAGCTGGTCGATGATCGTGCCGAACCCGATCTGGTTCGCGCCCGAGTTGTCGATCAGGTCGGGCGGGTTGCCGCCCGCGAAACGCGGCTGCAGCGACTGCGCGATGTTCGTCTGAGGCGAGACCTTCGCTTTGACGCCCTTGATCTCCTTCTCCACGATGTTCGCAGCGAACGTCACGTAGTCGTATCCGTACCCGCCGTTGAAGATCACCGCCTCGATGGTCGAGCTTTCCTTCACGCCGAACGGGTTCTTGGCCGTCTTCGTGCCGCCGCCTCCGCCACCGGAGTTGCCTCCTCCTCCGCCTGCGCACGATGCGAGCGCAGCGCCGGCGGGGATCATGACCGCCGTGACGAGTGCTCCGCGCAGGAAATCCCGCCGCTGGAGTGGCTTGTCCTTGATATTCATGGTGTCGTGCCTTTCGTTTCGTTCAATGTGACTGCCCTAGTCACTCAACTGATGTGGTGTTTCGTGGGTGTTGCTGTGGGGTGAAAGTCATGCATCGGTCATTACGCATCCCGCCTGATCTTGTCTGTGTACTGCGCCTCAAGAGCGAGGTTGTGCTCGTCGCCGCCCGGGATGTTCGCCGAGATATACAACGGCGGCGTCGCCCCCGTCGACGCGATCGAGCGTGCGACCCCGATCGTGAGAATCTGCGCGATGAACGCCGCGGTGATCGATGAGACAGCACCAACCGGGATGCCGTCGACGAGTTCGATAGTCGCGTCTCCGAAGGGCGCTTTGTTGTCGATGACGACATCCGCAACGTCGCGCAGGCGTTTGCCGCTCGCGTGCTTCGGCTCGACCTTCATCGTGTGTTCCATGCTCGTCACGGCGATGACCGGGTGTCCGTTCTGCTTGGCGGCAAGCGCGAAGCCGACGATCGATCCGTTGACGCCCGAGTTCGACGCGATGATGAAAACGTCGTGCTCGCCGGGCGCTGTCAGTTCGTACAGTTCGTCTGCCACCGATGGATTGCGCTCGAGCGTTGAGCCGCCGAGCGCGTCGACGGTGAGGCTGCCGCGAAGAACCACGTCGCGAAGCGCGATCTTGTTGGTCGGAATCAGCCCGCCCGCACGGCCAGCGATCTCCATGGCGAACGCCTCAGAGTGGCCGGTTCCGAAGGCCTGGATCACTCCCCCTCGCTCGATCGCCGTCGTCATCAGCGCGATCGCGTCGTCAAACGCGCCCGCTTGCGCTTCAGACGACAGGTCATTCAGTCGCGCGAGAACTTCGCGCGTGTACGCACCATCCAGCTCGGCGGTTGTCGGCAGTTCGGTCAGGGTTGTCATCTAGGCACTTTCCTTGCTTGGCCGGATTGGACGGCTGGATTTCGACGGTGCGCGTCTGGGGCGACGATGGGATGCCACGGCCAACGACGATGCCGCCAGGCTGGCGGTCGACCGATCGAAGTTGCCTTGCGCCACCAGCAGGTAGAGCAGATCGAGCACGAGCATCTGACCGTGTTTGGCAGACAGGTCGTCTGGCTGCAAAAACTTTTCATACACGGAGGTGGTGATCGTGCGGTCTGCGCCTTCGCACATCGGTGACGTCGGGTTGTTGCTGATCGCAACGGTGAGTGCACCGGCGCGGCCGGCTTCTCCCAGCATTTGGATGGTCTCTTCTGTGCGGCCGGTGTTTGAAATGCCGATCGCCACAGTGCTCGAGTCCTGAATGGCTGCGCTGGTGAGCCCTGCGTGCACCTCGGACCACGCGTGCGCGTTGATGCCGATCCGGTAGAGCCTGGCCTGCAGCTCCTCGGCCAGCATCGCGCTGCCGCCGACACCATAGATGTCGACGTGCGCGCTTGTGGCGATTCGCCGAGCTATCTCGGACACGACGACGATGTCGATGGCGGATGCGGTCTCCTGCAGCGTGCGCGTGTGTGCGTTGATGAGCGTGCTGAGCACGTCTGCAGCCGGGTCATCCGGCCCGAACGCCCGACCGATGTCGGTCTTCCATGAATCCTGCGCCGTGCTGCGGCCGAGGTCGGTCGCGATGCTCACCCGAAACGGAACGTATCCGGAGTATCCGATCAGGCGGCAGAACCGAGTGACGGTTGCTGCCGACGCCCCTGCCTGCTTCGCGAGTTCCCCGATCGACAGCTTGAGCGGTGCCTGCGGATGCTCGAGAACGTAGTCGGCGATCTTCGCCATGGCGCCTGACATCTCCGGGCGACCGGACTGAATCCGGTTGGCGACGCCGGGGGCGTGACCGCCGGATGATGCGACTCGGGAAAGCGCCATCGTGGGAATCCGTTTCTCCCTCATTGGAGTGTTTAGAAAATCATTCTTACAGTACAGTGTGGCTCATAGTCCCGCGACTCACGAAATGATAACGATGCGAAAAATCCTCGCCATTGATGCCGGAGGGACCAGCACGCGTGCCGCGATCGTCGACGATTCGGGGCGCATCATCTCAGTCGGCGATGCCGCAAGCGGCAACCCGACATCCGCTGGAATCGACGACGCGGTCGCCAATATCGCGGCTGCCGCAAGGCGTGCGCTGGATGCCGCAGGCGAGCGAGCGGATGCCGATTCCGCTGCGGTGGTCGCGCTGGCAGGGGCTAACACACCAGCATTCAGGGCGCAGCTGCGCAACCGGCTGAATGCACTGGGATTCGGTGGCGAACCGATCATCGAATCCGATCTGCTTGCGATGTACTTCTCCGGCACCCACCAGGAAGACGGATACGCGCTCATCGCCGGGACCGGCGCGGTTGCAGCACGCGTGGCATCCGGTCGGCTTGAACGAGTTGCGGGCGGAACCGGATGGCTGCTCGGCGATGCCGGAAGCGGGTTCTGGATCGGCCATCAAGTCGTGCGCGCCGTTGCCGCCGCGCTGGACGGTCAGGGCCCACCAACCGAGCTGACCTCGAGGTTATCGAGCAGGTTGCGACTTGCACCGTCGACGCGAACGCGCGACGGCCGGCCGGAACTACTCGATCAACTCATCGCTGCCATCTATGACCTGCGTCCGGTTGAGCTGTCACAGTTCGCGCCGATGGCGTTCGACGCGGCGGACGACCCGGTTGCGCGCGTGATCGTCGAGGCGGCCATCGGCGAGCTCGTCGATTTGCTCGCGGTCGTGCTCGACCGCCATCGCCGCTGCCAGGTCGTCGTCGGCGGCAGCGTGCTGAAACTGGGCATCCTGGCGCCAGGACGCGGACGCCTTGCGGCCGCGTTCCATGAACGGCTGGCAGCGCACGTTCAGGACGCAACGGTCGTCGCGGTCTCAGATGGGGTCGTTGGCGCCTGCGTTCTCGGCCTGAGACACACCGGAACACCGGTCGGACCGGACCTCTTCCACTCGCTTCGCGCGCAGCTCGCCGATGGCCCACCCGTCGCAAGTTGAGCGGCGGCCGCATTTGCGATTGAGAAAAAGCTACGATCGATTATGATTGTTCCGGCGGTCAAATGATCAGTATTGATCATCGGCTCCACGGCCGAGATGAACGGCTCCCCCGAAACGAAGGTTTGCATACGATGACCGATCCACGTAGCGGCGACACAAGCTCCGACGGCTCTGAACCGGCCAGTGACACGCAATCGGCGGAGCGCACTGTGCTCGGCGCGCACATGCACGAGGAACTTTCCACGCAGCCGGAAACCTGGGCGCGCGCAGCTGGGCTTATTGATGAGCGCGCGGTGCTGCCGGCATCCGGAGCTCGGGTCGCGGTCATCGGATGTGGCACCTCCTGGTTCATGGCGCAGTCATATGCAGCACTTCGGGAGCGCGGCGGCCACGGGGTGACGGATGCCTATGCCGCGTCAGAAGCGTTCGTCGACCGGGACTACGACGCGGTCGTCGCTATCACGCGTTCAGGGACGACCACCGAGGTGCTCGAACTGCTCGGCGCTGTGCGCGGGCGCATCCGAACCGTCGGCATCGTTGGCGACCCGAACACGCCCCTTGTCGACATTGCAGACGACGTTGTGAAGCTCTCGTTCGCCGATGAGCAATCCGTCGTGCAGACCAGGTTCGCGACCACCGCGCTGGCATTCCTGCGCGCATCCCTTGGCGACAGCATGGATGCGGCCATCGCCGACGCGCACACCGCCGTCGCGGCCGAGCTCCCAGACGAGCTGGTCACTGCAGACCAATACACCTACCTCGGCACCGGCTGGACCATCGGGCTCGCCCATGAGGCCGCACTCAAGATGCGCGAGGCATCCCAGTCGTGGACGGAGTCGTACCCTGCGAAGGAATATCGCCACGGGCCGCTCGCGATCGCGGCTCCCGGCCGCGTGACCTGGATGTTCGGTCAGGCGCCAGACGGGCTGGCAGGCGACATT
>DATMTC010000516.1:0-1880 GCA_035565115.1 Microbacteriaceae bacterium
GTACGCGGCTGCCGAACACGGTGTGACCGGATCAGTCAGCGAGACCACTCTGGCTGCTGCAGCCACAGCGATGAATCATCGGCGCGCATACGGCGGGCTCGTGCAGGCCCCGCCAGCGCTGCGGGAGCTGCTGTTGCCCCGCCTCGACGCCGACCTCGACGACGCTCCTGTCGCATTCACGTACCCCAATCCGGTCAAGCTCACGCGCCGTGAGCGCGAAGTGCTTCGTGCGCTGCGTGGCACGTCAACAATCGGAGAAGTCGCTTCAGATCTGCACGTGTCACCGAACACGGCGAAGACGCATATCCAGGCTCTGTACCGCAAGCTCGGCGCGCACTCCCGCGACGAAGCGCTCTGGCTCGGCGACGCCATCAACTAGAGCTGTGGGTTAGAAATGGGGTGATTTTTATGCCAGTGGTGAACCCACTGGCCCGCCCGCACGCTTCGTGCCGAACTGGCCCGCATCGAGCCTGTGGTTCGAACGTTATGAATTCTGGGGCGAGTGTGTGCGCGGCGCCGGAGTGAGGATGCCCCAGCTGAAGGCGCGCGCAACAGCGTCGGGCCGGGTGCTCACGTCGAGCTTGCGGTACAGGCTCTTGAGTTGCGACTTGACGGTGTTGGCCGAGACGAAGAGCGCCTGAGCGATCTGCTGGATGGTCAGCCCGTCTGCGGCCTGTTCAAGCACCAGGCGTTCGCGCTCACTGAGCGTCACCATGCGAACACGGCTGGGATACCGCTGACGGCTCGACCGCAACACATCCTTCACAACGTCGGTGATCTCGGGAAGACGCGCTGCGATCGCTGCCAGCTCATCCCGCGGAACGGCCTGGAACGGCCGGCGAAGCCCTGCATGGGATGCAGCGCTCATCGCCTGCATCAGCAGCCGGTCGGCCTGCTGAGAGTGCGCCGTCCGTTCAGCGGCAACCGCAGCGATCAGCAGCATCTCGACCCTGGTGCGCGTCGATGCTGACCGCTGCCACGCGCCATCCGCGCCGATCATGGCTGCGGTATCCGTATCGCCCGTCAATAGCGCCAGTCGCGCCCGGCCGACCCGAACGAGTTCGTGATCACTCTGAGTCGACTCCAGCACGGAGAGTGCCTCATTGCCGCGACCAGCCGCCATCAGCAAGTCGGCCTCTGCCGACGCGAGCAGAGGCCTTGCGACCGCGTCGGGCGTCAGCCAGTGGCGATGAGTCTGGCGTGCTCGATCGAGGCGGGCGAGCATCCCGCTCCAGTCGCCTCCGTCGATGGCGCACTGAACAATCGCGTACTCAAGGTATGCCCAGAACTCGTCGATCACTTCGGCGTCTGACAGGGCGTCGACCGCTGCTGCTGCCACCGACACCGCGGCATGAGGGCGCTCAAGCGCGACCAGAGCCTGCGCGATGGTTCCGGTCGTCGCGACGAGCTGTTGCAGAAAGCCGTCCGGATGCCCAGCACGGTCGTGCCGCTTCAGCCATTTCGTGGCAAGACTGATGTCACCTCCCATGGCATGGACGAGCGCGATCTTTCCCGCACTGTCGCGCTCGATGAACGCGCGCGGGTCGTCGCGAGACGTCTCCCACGCGAACGTGAGTGGGCCGACCGCGCCGGTCAGATTGCCTGCGAGCAACTCACCGACACCGATCTGCAGCGACAGGCTCGATAGCCCCGTGAGTGCCGCAGCCGGATGCCCGAATCGCGCCATCGGGACGGCCGCCTGAACGCGCTCCGCGTAGTCATGAACATCCGCAAAACGGCCTCTGCGACGCAGTGCGATCATGATCGCCATCGAGGCGTCGAGAACCTCGTTCAACTCGGCGGTTGAGCTGCCGGCGGCCGGTTGAGCCGGTGAACGCCTGGCAACCTGCGCGAGCAGTTCGTCCGGGCCCCGCAGCATA
>DATMTC010000517.1:0-1704 GCA_035565115.1 Microbacteriaceae bacterium
GTGTCCAAGCAACTCCTGCACGACACGCACGTCTGCCCCGCCCTCGAGCAGGTGGGTTGCGAATGAGTGGCGCAGCGTGTGCGGGGACACTTCGGCGGTGATCTTCGACCGCTCTGCTGCCTGCCTGATGATCAACCACGCGTTCTGGCGGGATACCCGCTGCCCGCGAACACCCAGGAACAGCGCTGGAGTCGCCCTGCCACGCGTGGAGAATATGGGGCGTGCCCGCACCAGGTATGCGTCAATCGCGCGCCGGGCATAACTGCCGAGCGGAACAATGCGCTGCTTGCTGCCCTTACCGGTCAACCGCACGACCTCAGCGTCGATAACGTCGTCCACGTTGAGACCAACCGCCTCTGACACTCTGGCGCCCGTGGCATACAGCAGCTCGAGCAGCGCCTTGTTGCGCAGCGACACGACGTCGTCGCCATCCGTCGTGGCAAGAAGCGCATTCACCTGGTCGACCGAAATAGCTTTGGGAAGCCGTGTCGCGAGCTTGGGCGGCGCGATCTCGCGTGCGACATCCGTTTCGACGACGTCTTCTTCGAGCATGAATCGGTGAAAGCCGCGCACCGTCGACAGCATCCGAGCGACCGACGACGACGTCAGCGGCTGCTCTGCTCGCGTGGCGAGGTGCCGCGCATACCCTGACACATCCTTCTGTTCAATGCCAGCAGGCTCAGTGATGCCGGCTGCCTCGAGCCATTCCGTGTACGCACCGAGATCCCGCCGATACGCGTCAACGGTGTTGGCCGACAGCCCCCGCTCGATTGCGACATGGCGCAGGTAGGTGTCGACCGCCGTCTGGAGCGTCATGCCGACTCCGGCGCCGTGTCCTTCTGAAGCTGAGGTCGTCGCGGCCACGGCGCATCGCCAGGTCCAAGGTCGGTCCAGCCGCGCGCGCGAGACACCTGCGCGGCAAGCGCACCGATCGTCAGCGATGGGTTCTGCACATCTCTGGCCAATACGGCATCCACCAGCGTGTCAAGCGGCACCCAGCGCACCTCGATGTCTGCCTCTTCTGCCGTGCGTTCGAACGCGGGAATCGATGACAGGTCTCTGGCGAGATAGATGCGGATGGCTTCGTCGCTTCCACCCGGCGACGAGTAGAACTCGCTCAACACGTTCCAGCGCCCGGCTTGAAGGTCGGCCTCTTCGGCCAACTCGCGCTTGGCAGCGGCCAGCGGCTCCTCATCTGTGACATCGAGCAGACCGGCCGGAATCTCCCAGTCGCGGTATCGCACAGGATGGCGGTACTGCTTGATCAGCAGCACGCGATCTTGCTCGTCCATGGCGAGGATGGCGACAGCCCCCGTGTGGTCGATGTACTCGCGCACGATCGGCTCGCCGTTGTACGCGAACCTATCGCGCCGGACGTTCCACACCGCCCCGTCGAAAACGACGTCGCTGCTGAGCAGGTTTACCTGAGCGGGGTCGTCTCGCAGACCGGCGTCAGGCATCCTCTTTCACCTCGAACAGGCGGCTGGCCTGTTGCCGGTCGAGCGCTGCCGCGACCAGTCCCCTGAACAGCGGATGCGCGTGGTTCGGTCGCGAACGAAGCTCAGGATGAGCCTGCGTGCCGACATAGAACGGGTGCACATCGCGCGGCAACTCCACATATTCGACCAGGTGGCCATCGGGCGACGTTCCGGAGAACACCAGACCGGCGTCAGCGATCTGCTGCCGGTACGCGTTGTTCACCTC
>DATMTC010000518.1:0-1887 GCA_035565115.1 Microbacteriaceae bacterium
GACCGAGGTGCCGGCGAGCGAGGATGACGCGCGGCGCCCGTGGGGTGAATACGGCGTAGGCAAGGCCGCGATCGAGGATCTGCTGCTTGCCGAGTCCAGGATGCCTGGCGGCCTGCCATCGATAGTGCTGCATCCCGGTCACATCAGCGGCCCAGGTTGGCGGGTGATCAACCCGGTCGGCAACCTCGACCTGTCCGTGTGGGAGAAGCTCGCGACCGGTGACGAAGTGCTGATGCCCCAGCTCGGACTCGAAACGGTGCACCACGTGCACGCTGACGACGTTGCCCAGGCGTTCCAGCTCGCCGTCGAACGCGGGAGCCAAGCGGCGGGCAACGCGTTCTACATCGTGTCGGAGCGCGCACTCACGCTGCGCGGCTTCGCAGAGGCTGTGGCCGGCTGGTTCGGTCAGGATGCGCGCCTGCGGTTCGTGCCGTTCGACGAATTCAGGTCCGCGACGGATGCGACGCACGCGGACACGTCATGGGCGCACCTGTCTCGCAGTCATTCGATGAGCATCGAGAAGGCCAGACGGATGCTCGGATACGCGCCCAGATACACCTCGCTTGAAGCGGTCGCCGAAGCCGTCGCCTGGTTGCAGGCAGACGGGCAGTTATCGCTTGGCGGGGTGGCGCCGGCGCTCTGAGGTTTGTCGGGTTTGGGGTTCGACTGCGCTCTGACGTTTTGTGCCTGCCTGCAATGTCAAGCCCCTGCCACCGGTGAAGCCGCCGTGGTTACGGTGAAGTGATGAGCAACCACGACGACCCGACACGTATGTCGGACCAGCCCGCCCTCACCACGTCGAGTGGTCGGGTGTGGATGATCGTTGGAACCGTGCTCGTCATCGTCTGCGTCGGTGTGCTGGTTGTGCTGCTTCCTGTGAATGCGGCCGTTGCGATCACCGGTGCCGTGATCGACGTCGTCGCATACGCAGCGATGTGGGTGACGCGAGTCGCCGTGCGCCAAAAACGAGCCAGGCTGTTAACGCTGGCCATCCTCTTCGGCGTCATCACAGCGACCACGCTCGTGTGCGCGCTCATCATCAGCGGCGGTGCTTGGCTGGTTGTCGCGCGCTGACCTAGTGGTCGCCCAAAATCACTCTTGTGGTCAGAGTCGGTTCCGCGCTATGGTTTCGAGTGCTGGTCTGAGGACGCTGTACTGCGCCTCCTTTGACCTCAGGCACGAAGTAACTGACTTTTATGAGCCATCTGAAAGGAGAGAAGTCATGATCGATGTCACGATGCCACCATCGCCGATCCGTGCACTCTCCTTGTGCTCGATCTAGCCTGACGAAGCTGCGGTAGCGCTCTCAGCGCGATTCTCTCCGCCCTTCCTCTCACGCCATTTGTTGGCGACCCTGTCTGTCGGTCGCCGTTCTCGCGCCATCGCGACTAGTTGCGCGTCCGCGTCCGTCGCGCTGCGCCATGCCCTTATATACGCACGCCCAAAACACCCATTACACGGAGAATCATGAATACCCAACTCACCGACGACCGACGAATACCGACGGTCTCATCCAGGACGGCGGATGTCGGCCTCACGCGGCCGCGACTGCCCAGTTCCCCCTCGACGCGTTCCCGGCCGACGCTGCTCGAGCGCGTGGCCCTGCGGGTCGGCATCGCCCTGATCATCTGGGGTCGCCGAAGCAAGGCCGCGCCCGACCGTTCAGAAGCATCCCGTCGCTACGAAGCGCGGGCCGCGCGGCACGAACGGGAGCGTCACTACCAGGAGGAGTGGGCGCTCGTTGGTCCGCGCAGATGACCGTCGAGACCCTGCGAGCCGAACTACCGCTCGCAATGCAGGAAAAACAGGCCCATCGGCTGGATAGTGCAGTCCGACCCCCGGTTTTTCCTGTATTGCGTGCGGGTGGGAGGCTCCGTACCGCAGGCC
>DATMTC010000519.1:0-1513 GCA_035565115.1 Microbacteriaceae bacterium
GCGGCACGACGACGGACAAGCTGATCGTGCGCACCGTACCGCGGTCGTCGAAGACGGCCGTCACGGTCGTCGGCCTGCGGATGTCGGACGACGGAGCGGCCAACGCCCTCGGGGCGGACACCGAGGATGACGAGGTCGACCTCTGGCTCGAGATCCCGCGTCCCGTCGCCTGAGGCCGGTCCGATTCGCCACGAATCGCGGGCGTTCGTGACGAACACGCACCATTCGTCACGAAGCGTGCGGGCGAGGTGCGCCTTAACGAGGAGAAAGGGGCCGACACCCGAATTGTCGGCCCCTTTTCAAACCCCGAGTCAGGGCGACAACCCGAATATCGCCCTGACTCGCCCCCAAAACACTCGCCCGCTTACCCTAGTCGGCGAATGATTGGCGGTGTAACTCAATGAGAGACACCTAGCAGTACTAATATCCCTGCTCCAAGTGACCACGTATAGTCGTCATTTTGGGGGACCTTTGGGGGACACTTTCGTGCCCCCGCGCACCATTGTGTTCGATCCAGACCGCAATGCGCAAGCGACATGCCGCCCGGGTGGGGGACAGACGAGGAAAATATTCGTAACCGGTGGCGCTCAGCGGTGATCGGCGCTGAAACTCCGCCAGGCACCTGGCGCAGGCACGATCGGGGAGCGCAGCACGCGCTGGCTGCGTGCCCAAGCGGATGCCGCTGCTGCCGGCTCGGCGAGGTCATCCGCCTGTTCGCGAATCGCTGCGCTGATCACCGCCGTCACGGCCGCGATCTCGGTGTCTGTGACGTTTTTCGTGGTGAACCGGATGTCGAGCGTGTCCGAGGCGTCGGCATCCGATCTGTGGCGTGCATTCATGGTGTACGAAGACTCTACGGGTCGGCGCATGCCTAGAGTGGGATGTTCCCGTGCTTTTTCGGCGGCTGGTTGGCGCGCTTGGTGCGCAGCGCGCGCAACGCCTTGATGACGGATACGCGCGTCGCCGCCGGCTCGATCACGCCGTCGAGTTCGCCACGCTCGGCTGCCAGGAACGGGCTCGTGACGTTGTATGTGTAGTCGTTGGCGAGTTTGGTGCGCACGGCCGCGATGTCTTCGCCTGCTTCTTCCGCGCGCTTGATTTCGCTGCGATACAGGATGTTCACCGCTCCTTGACCACCCATGACCGCGATTTCGGCGGTCGGCCATGCGAGGTTGATGTCGGCACCCAGCTGCTTGGATCCCATGACGATGTATGCGCCGCCATACGCCTTGCGCGTGATCACGGTCACAAGCGGCACCGTCGCCTCCGCGTACGCGTAAAGCAGCTTCGCGCCGCGCCGGATGATGCCCGTCCACTCCTGGTCGGTGCCTGGAAGGAAGCCGGGCACGTCGACCAGGGTCAGGATCGGGATCGAGAACGCATCGCAGAACCGCACGAATCGCGCCGCCTTCTCGCCCGCGTCGATGTTGAGCGTGCCGGCCATCGCGTTCGGCTGGTTGGCGATGATGCCGATCGATCGTCCCTCGACACGCGCGAAGCCGATCACGATGTT
>DATMTC010000520.1:0-2357 GCA_035565115.1 Microbacteriaceae bacterium
CGGCCGAGCACCGTGCGGTACAACCAAGGGCAGCTGTCGCAGCTGTTGGAGACTCTCGCCGATTGGACCGGCCACGAGATCACTGACGAGACTCTCGACACAGCCATTCGCCAGCACGCGGCGGTCAGAACCGCGCTGCACACAATGCGCGAATCACGACGGCTCTGCGCAACGAAAGGCACGGGCACCACCGGTTTGGCGGCGTTGCACTGTTACGCGGTCGCCGCCTGCGTTCCCCCGACGGATGCTGCCAGGATCATCACCGCCCACAGTGACCAGCCGCACAATGACCGGCCACGAACGGCGCAGCCGGCTGTGTCGGCGCTGCCCGTTTTCCTGACAGGAAGCGCACCGATCGGCGACCGCCTCTACCGGCTGATCGAAAGCGCGGGAGCCGTCATCGTCGGCGAAGACCACGACTGGGGCGACCCGATCCTCAGCGACCGGCTGCCAGAACGTGCACCTGCGGCGCGCGACGAGCTGCTGCTGGAGCTCGCGCTCTCCAGGCTGCGCGGAGCCCCTGCAGCTGCCACATCATCGATGGCCGCCAGAGCGGAGGCAACTCGCGCCGGAATCGACGCTAGCGGTGCGCGAGCGCTTCTGAGCATCGTGCGCGCACACGACGAGGCGCCGCTGTGGGACTGGCGTCACCAGTCAGCGACGGCCGGGGTGCCAGCCGTTCAGTTGCGCGACGATACCGCTGACGATCCCGCCAGCATCCGTGCTGCCATCGAGACACTGAGGGAAGCAGCATGACACGACTCAGGTCAGCATCCGCGTCGCTCACCCACCAACGCGAATGGTTCGGCCAACTGCGCGAAACCGTCGCGGGTGGCGAAAGCTACGCGCTCGTGAACGCGGATGCTCCGCAAGAGATTCTGCGCGCCATGGACATCCCATACGTGGTGAACCAGTGGTGGGCGTCGATCGTCACAGCCAAACAGGTGGCAGAGGCCAGTCTCGAGGCTGTTGCACAGCTTGGCTACCCGGATGACAGCAGGCAGTATGACGTTCTCGCGCTCGGCTCTCGCGCCCTCGCGCCGGATCGTGCGCCGTGGGGAGGACTGCCTGCCCCTCGGTTCGTCATTGCCGAGTTGAGCGGGGACGCGACGGGCAAGGTCTTCGAAGCGTGGACGGACGACCCTGCCATCGAATTCTTCCCATATGAGCGCACGACAGCGATCACGCCGGATGGCCCGTGGTGGGACCTGGTGCCACACAGCTGGGAGCGCGTGTTCGGCCGCGAGCGCATCGAACTCATGGCGGCGGAGAATCGCCTGCTCATCGACTTTCTCGAGGAACGCACCGGCCGCAGCTTCCAGCTGGATCGGCTCGAGCGGGTGATGGAGCTGATCAACGAGCAGGAAGAGTTCAACCGCCAGACGCGCGATCTGATCGCCTCGGCACGACCGACACCCGTGCGCGTGTCAGACACGATCCCAGCCGTCATGATTCCTCAGTGGCATCGCGGAAGCGAATGGGGGCGCGACGCCGCCCGCGATCTTCGCGACGAGGTCGCTGAGCTGGTGTCGCAAGGGGCCGCAGTGGCCGAATCCGAGCGCGCCAGGCTGATGTGGGTGGGAAGGGGGCTCTGGGGCGACACGTCGCTCTACCGACGATTCGAAGAGGAGCACGGCGCCGTCTTCGTGTGGTCGATGTATCTGGCGATCGCCGCAGACGGCTACATCCGGTACGGGGCCGATCCGATCACCACCCTCGCCGCACGGTTCGTCGGCATCACTGACCTGCTATACGCGCCACCGCTTGCACCGCAGTGGTATGTCAAGGAAGCGCGAGGGCACGGGGTGGATGGCGTTGTCCACCTGGTCGCAGACGACGTTCCTGGCGCTTCGTTCATCACGATGGCCCTGCAGGAAGCCGGCATTCCTGTGCTCGAGATTCGGGCGAGCAACGCAGACCCGCGCACCATCGATCTCGCTGCCGTCGAAGCATCCATGACCCAATTCATCCGCGGCATCCGCGGAATCGATTGCACTGATGGGCGGGCCTAACATGATGAATGCAGCACAGGGCAGCACCGCGCCAACCGAAGAGGGGAAGCCGGAGAGGATATGACAGTGAAGATGACTCGCCGGCCGGAGCAGGCAAGCCCGCTGCGAGAAAAAGAGAGCGTGACGCTGCTCTATCTCGTCAAGCAGGTCGAGCTCGCGATCCGTGCACGGCTCGAGACCGCGACACGCGAGGTCGGCCTCACCGTGACGCAGTACACGGCGCTGACCGTGCTCGAGCGTCGGCCTGGGCTCACGTCGGCTCAGCTCGCGAAGAACTCGTTCGTTCGTGCTCAGTCGATGTCGACTGTCACGGCCGAACTGGAGGAACGTGGGCTGGTGTCGCGA
>DATMTC010000521.1:0-3574 GCA_035565115.1 Microbacteriaceae bacterium
GTCGAAACAACGATCAACAGCCTGAAGGGAGGTGAACAAATCATGGCAGAAGACATGCTTGACGGCTTCGACCACACGCAATACAAAGACGAGGTCGAAGAACGGTGGGGCAAGGACGCGTACGCGAAGTCTGACGCATGGTGGCGCGGACTCTCCGCGCAACAGCGCAAGGAGCATCAGGATGCGCAGCGCGCGCTCGCCGCAGACTGGATCGAGGCCGCAGACCGCGGCATCGACCCGGCAGGTGACGAAGCGCAAGCGCTGGCCAAGCGACAGTTCGACTGGCTTGGCGGCATCCCAGGCACTCCGGGCAGCGAGCAACGCGGTCCGACGAAGGCGTACTTCATCGGCCTCGGCGATATGTACGTCGCCGATCCGCGGTTCGCGGTCAACTACGGTGGCCAGGCCGGCGCCGAGTTCGTGCGTGACGCAATGCGCGCGTACGCGGAGCAGAACCTGTAGGCGATCCACCGAGTGGTGCCGGAGTCAGCGCGGGCGATAGTCCCAGCGGGCCCGCGCGGCGAAATCGGGCTCGATTAGCCGCGCGGGCGCTTCGGCCTCCGGCACGACGCCGGCCGCGGCATCCGGTTCGGGAGCGGCGGGCATTCGGATGGCGAAGATCGGCATCGACCAGTGCACAAGAGTGCCGATCAGCACCGCAAATGCGAGCGTTCCGAAGCCGACATTGCCGCCGAGGATCCAGCCGATGATGAGCACCGTCACCTCGATGGCGGTGCGCACCATCCAGATCGGCTTGCCCGTTCGAGCGTGCAACCCGGTCATCAGCCCGTCGCGCGGGCCAGGGCCAAGGTGCGCGCCGATGTAAAGCCCGGTGGCAAGTGCGAGCAGCACCAGTCCACCGGCGAAGAGCAGGATGCGCAGCCACAGCTGGTCGGGAGCCGGAATGATCGCGAGTCCCAGCTGCGCACTCGGCCCGACGAGCAGCGCATTGAGAACCGTGCCGATCCCCGGCCGCTGACGCAGCGGAATCCAGAGCAGAAGCACGCAGAGCCCGATGATGTTCGTCATGATGCCGAACGGGACGCCGGTGTGCAGCGACATCCCTTGGGTGAGCACGTCCCACGGGTCGAGACCGACCGCGGCCTGCACCATCGCGCTGATCGCGATGCCGTACAGAAAGAGCCCGACGAGCAACTGAATCAGGCGGCGGCCGAAGTGGTATCTCACAAAAGCAATCCAATTGCATGATTGGCTTGTGATCAAGATGCCAATTTACGTAGAGTGGCCTTATGTCGACGACGCCAGTGACCGCCCGGATGCTCGAAACACTGCTTGGTGAGTGGCGATCGCCTGGCCCTGCTTACGAGTCGCTGGCTGACCGCATCCGGCTTCTTGTTCTCGACGGGCGGCTCACCGTCGACACTCGACTGCCGGCCGAACGCGACCTTGCCGCGCGATTGTGCTTGAGTCGCACAACGGTCGCTGCGGCATACCGGCGCCTTCGCGAGGGTGGATACGCGATCAGCGTGCGCGGGTCTGGCACGCTCACCCGTCTGCCGTCGAGCGCGCAGGTCACGCACCTCGCCTTCGGCGACGGGCTTCTCGATCTGACGAAGGCTGCACTTCCTGCGCCGACCGTGCTCGCCGCTGAGGCCAGAGAGGCCGCAGGAGACCTGGCAGCATATCTCGGCGACGCAGGCTACGACCCGATCGGACTGGCTGTGCTTCGCCAGGCCATCGCGCAGCGGTACGCAGAGCGCGGCCTGCCGACCGACCCCGATGAGATTCTCGTGACGGTCGGCGCGCAGCAGGCGATCGTGCTGGTCGCACGTGCACTGCTCACCCGCGGCGATCGTGTGCTGATCGAGGCGCCGACATACCCGCACGCGTATGAAGCGCTGCAGGCGGCAGGCGCCAGGCTGGTCAGTGTGCCGGTCACGGCGGACTACGGGAATCAGGGCCAGGGCCAGGGTCAGGGTCAGGGCGTGGCCGACGACGGCTGGGACGTGGCAGCACTCGAGTCGGCCATTCGCCGCACGAGCCCGGCGCTGGCATACCTGATGCCCGACTTTCAGAACCCGACGGGCAGGTCCATGTCTGCGCCGCTGCGCGAGCGGCTGATCGACCTCGCGGCCGGTCAGGGCACCATCGTCGTAGCGGATGAAACGCCAGCAGAACTCGACATCGATCGCCCAGGCACGCTGCTGCCGCTGCCCGCGTATGCCGGCGGCCAGGAGGCATCCGTCATTCTGCTCGGCTCGGCAAGCAAGGCGATGTGGGGCGGTCTGCGCATCGGCTGGATCAGGGCAACGCGCACGATGATCCGCAGGCTGGCCGCGGTGCGAGCAGGAATCGATCTTGGGACGCCGATCTTCGAGCAGGTGCTGACGGCAAGGATGCTGCCGCACCTCGACGAGATTCTGCGCGACCGCCGCAGCATGCTCGAGCGCGGACGCGACGCAGTCGAGACCCAACTGGCCGCGAGATTCCCGGAGTGGCAGGTGCCGCACGTGGATGGCGGGCTCGCCGCGTGGGTCAACATCGGGGCGCCGGTGAGCTCCCAGTTGGCTCTCGCCGCCCGCAACCACGGGCTGCTCATCACGGCTGGTCCCCGGTTCGGAATCGACGGCGCGTTCGAGCGCTACCTGCGGGTGCCGATCACCTTCACGCCTGCCCAGGTGGAGCGCGCGGTCGACGCACTCGCGTTGGCCTGGCCCACCCTGGCCCGCCATCCGATGCCCGATCCGGAATATCTCGCGGCTGTCGTCTGACCCCTCAATAACTGCGTGGATTGATTTGCAGGACTGCAATGAGATAATCCCCACGGACGACATCGCAGTGCGTCTGATTCGTCGTCGCACCCGAGGGGAACGCTGTGCATTTTTTGGCCGTCCTGAGCATGAAGAACCGTGCTCTGATCGCCCTTGTGACGATCGTGGCTGCTGTCTTCGGCGGACTCGCTCTGACCAGTCTCAAGCAGGAGCTAGCGCCATCCATCCAGTTCCCGCAACTCGCGATCGTCACGAGTTATCCCGGCGCGTCCCCGGATGTCGTCAACAACGACGTGAGCACACCGGTCGAGGCGGCGATCCAGGGCGTGCCGGACCTCGACAGCACCTCGGCGGTCAGTAGCACGAACCAGTCGCTCATCACGGTCAAGTTCACCTACGGCACCGATCTTGCAACGGCCGAACAGAAGCTCGATCAGGCGATCAATCGCATCAAATCGACGCTGCCCGACGGCGTCGACCCTCAGGTACTCAGTGGAAGCATCGACGACCTGCCGGTCATCCAGCTCGCGGTCACGGGCAACAACGACATCAAATCCCTCGGTGCAGACATCACCAAACTCGTGCTGCCCGACGTGAAGAAGGTCACAGGCGTCAACGACGCCCAGTTGATTGGTGACGTTGGGCAACGGATCACGATCACACCGGATGCTGCCAAACTCGCGGCCGCAGGACTCGCGTCGAGTTCGATCAAGGATGCGCTCACACAGAACGGCGTACTGATCCCTGCAGGGTCGATCACCGAAGACGGCAAGACGCTCTCCGTTCAGGCTGGCACGAGGCTCAACTCGGTGGCCGACATCGCGTCGCTGCCGCTGATCTCA
>DATMTC010000522.1:0-1528 GCA_035565115.1 Microbacteriaceae bacterium
TACCCTTCGAGACGGCCGCGGGCGGCGTCCTCAGGGCATCGCTCGACCGCCGGAGGGAGCGGCAGCTCGACCACCGGAGGGGGGCCTACCCGAAGGCCTCTTTCACCGGGCGGAACTTGATCTTCGTTTCCGCCAACTCGCGCTCAGGTTCGGAGCCGGCGACGATGCCGCAGCCCGCGTATGCCGTGATGTCACCACCCGGCGCAACCTGTGCGCTGCGCAACGCGATCGCCCACTCGCCGTCGCCATCCGCGCCGATCCAGCCGACGGGGCCTGCGTAGCGTCCACGATCAAATGGTTCAAGTTCGGCGATGAGTGCGAGAGCTTCTTTGGTCGGCGTTCCTGCAACGGCAGCGGTCGGATGCAGCGCAGCGGCGAGATCCAGAGCGCTCGACCCGTCGATGAGCGTGCCTTCGATGTCGGTGGCCAGGTGCCACAGGTTCGGCAGTTTCAGGGTGAACGGCATTTCGCTTGTGTGCAGCGTGGTGCTGTGCGGCGCAAGCGCGTCGAGCACGCTGCTGACCGCGAAGTCGTGTTCGCCGCGGTCTTTCGGGCTGGACGCGAGCTTCACCGCCGCCTCGTGGTCGGCTGCCGCATCCGCCCCTCGTGGTGTTGTGCCTGCGAGCACGCGAGCGGTCACTGCTCCGCGGTTCACCCGCACAAGCGTCTCTGGGCTTGAGCCGACCAGACCGTCAACGGCGTATGTCCAGCAGTCAGGGTAGCCGAGCGCGAGTTCGACGAGCGCACGGCGCAGATCCGATTCGGCAGGCAAGTGTGCGCGCACGTCGCGTGCCAGCACCACCTTGCCGACATCGCCATCTGCAATGCGGTCGATCGCCGTGCTCACTGCCTGCAGGTAACCTTCCGGCGAGAGTGCTCCCGGCAGCATGGTCAATCGGTACTCTGCACCGAACGGGGTCGGATGCGGCACGGGCGCGAACCCGGATTCCGAGTCGCTGAGACGCACCCTGGTGAGCCAACTGCGACCATTGCGTCGGCCGATGATCACCTCTGGAACGATCAGAACGCTCGTGCTGCTGCTGTCGTCGGCGAACGAGAACGCACCGAATGCGACGAGTCCGGAGCCTGGGGTGGCGATCGGGTCGGTGACCTGCGAGGTGGCGACGATGTCTTTCCAGGCCTCTGCAGCATCCGTCAACCGAGTCGGTCCGGAGAACTCGAGCCGAAGTGCTTCCCCAATGCCCGCGATTCCCTCTCCCTTGCGGAGCCACAAAATGGGGTGGCGGGCATCGAGGAATGGGATCAGCTGGCGTACGTCGTCGAGCGGGATCGTCTCGGCGGTCAGCGCCTGCACACGTGTGGTGGTAGCAGTCACTCCCTTAGCCTACGCGTCAGCCCTGGATGCTTTATTGATGCTCACCAGCCGCGCGGAAACGCCAACTAAGCTTGAAGACGTGAATAAGGCCGACCTGAGCAAGCAGCCGTCGCAGGTCGCGGCGATGTTTGATGAGGTCGCGGCCCATTACGACCGAACGAATTCGGTGCTATCGATGGGCAATGCGACGCT
>DATMTC010000523.1:0-1646 GCA_035565115.1 Microbacteriaceae bacterium
TCGGTAACGGGTTCCGTAGCGCTGGGAGCCGACGGTGTCACTGAGCGCACCGATCGAGGCGAACCCGTCGTTCTGGATGAGCACGATGATCACCTTGATGCCCTCGGCCACGGCCGTCACGATCTCGGTGTGCATCATCAGGTACGAGCCGTCGCCGACCATGATGATCACGTCACGATCGGGTGCTGCACGCTTCACGCCGAGACCGCCGGCGATCTCGTATCCCATGCAGGAGTACGCGTACTCGACGTGATAGCCGAGGTCGTCACGTACCCGCCAGAGCTTGTGCAGATCGCCTGGAAGCGAACCTGCAGCGCAGACGACGACATCCCGCGGATCGCTCGCAGCATTCACCGCCCCGATGATCTCGGTCTGGGCAGGGAACTCACGACCACTCGGCACGAATGCAGCATCGACGACGCTCGTCCACTGCTGCTTCTGTTCTGCGATGCTGTCGCGATACTCGGTGGATACTCGGTAACCATCCGTCATCAGTTCGGCCGCGAGCGCGTCGAGCGATTCCCGCGCATCCGCCACGATTGCAACGTCGCCGCCGTGCTTGGCGGCATCCAGCGACGTCACGTTGACGTTCACGAAACGCACGCCCGGGTTCTGGAACGTCGACCGAGACGCCGTGGTGAAGTCGCTGTATCTGGTGCCGATCCCGATCACCAGGTCGGCCTGCTCCGCAATGCGGTTGGCAACTGTTGTACCCGTCGAACCGACGGCGCCGAGCGACTGTTCGTGATCCCACGGCAGCGAGCCGACCCCGGCCTGCGATGTGCCAACCGGGATGCCTGTCTGCTCTGCGAATCGGGAAAGCGAGGCCGACGCATCCGAGTACAGCACACCGCCGCCCGCCACGATCAGCGGATGCTTCGCAGCGCGGATCGCCGAGGCGGCGCGGTCGATCGCAGAGCGCTCCGGCAACGGCCGCCTGATGTGCCACTCGCGGTCGGCCAGGAACTCGTCTGGAACATCGAGCGCCTCGGCCTGCACGTCTTCTGGCAACGCAATCGTCACCGCACCCGTCTCGGCAGGATCGGTGAGCACGCGCATGGCGCCGAGTGCTGCCGAGAACAGTTGCTCTGGCCGGTTCACCCGGTCGAAGAATCGCGAGAGCGGCTTGAACGCGTCGTTGACCGACACGCTCGCGTCGTGGGGAAGCTCGAGCTGCTGCAACACAGGGTCGGCAACACGGGTGGCGAACGTGTCTGCCGGCAGCAGCAGCACGGGCAGCCGGTTGGTTGTGGCCAGCGCCGCGCCGGTGAGCATGTTCGTCGCGCCAGGCCCAACCGAAGACGCGCACGCGAATGTCGACCTGCGTCGTCGCATCCGCGCGTATCCGACCGCCTCGTGCACCATCGCCTGCTCGTTGCGAGCCTGGTGGTACGGCATGAGCCCCGGCTGGTCCACCGAGAATTGCTTCAGCGCCTGCCCGACGCCTGCCACGTTCCCGTGCCCGAAGATGCCGAGGATGCCGGGGATCGTGCGCTCCCGAGTGTCGCCGTCGACCGTCCACTGGTGAGCAAGGAATTCGACGAGCGCCTGGGCAACCGTCATCCGTCGTGTCGTCATCAGTTGATTCCTATCTCCTGCACCTCGATCGGCCGGGGTCCGTATGGCAGCCGAGGATCGATGTCCTG
>DATMTC010000524.1:0-2038 GCA_035565115.1 Microbacteriaceae bacterium
GCTTGCCTGCGGTGCGCGCCAGTCCACGAGCATGGTGTGCTGGTCGTCGTCGCGCAGGCCGATCCGGCCGATGTAGCGCAGAGCGGATGCGCCGTCGTCGGTGCCGGTATCGCTGCCGGCGTCGGTGTCGCTGTCAGTGCCGGTACCGCTGCCTGTGCCGCTGCCTGGCTCCTCCAGCAGCAGTCGCCCGAACACGAGGCGTGACTCCACGTCGCGCAGCTGGGCGAGCCGATCCTCATGCATCCGGGCGAACGCGTCGCGTTCGCTGCGCGCCTGATGGTTGCCGCCGACGTTCTGTTTGCGCACGGCCGCCAAGCGTTCCTGCGTGTCGCGCGTGAGCGCATCCAGCCTGGCGTAGAAGTCCGCGACAACGGAACGCTCGCGCTCGAGTTCGGCATCCGCCTGATCAGTCTCAGCCAAGCGCACCCCAGTCGTCAGTCAGTCACAAATCGCGAGCGGTCTAGTTTACTCGCCGTTCCCAGTGCGCTGTCCGCATCCGGTTCGCCGCCCCTTTCGCATCCGCTATGCTTGAGGTACTTGCGAGTCCACGACGGATTCCCTGCGTCGTAGAACGCCCCTCTTCATGTTGCCGCCGTTTCGGCTGCGACTTCTGACGATCTGTGCGGAAACTGTAGGACCTACAGCACTTCTACACCGTTAATACGGCGAACGGATGCGCCCATCGGCGCCTTCGCCACCTTCCGAATGTGCCTGGCATGTGCCGCGCATCCGGTCCGATGCCTGAAAGGCACCAAATCCATGACTGAAACACTTTCTGCTGCCAAGAACTTCGCCGACCTCGGCGTTCCAGCAGCACTTTTGACCGTACTCGCGGCCGACGGCAAGACCACGCCGTTCCCGATTCAGGTCGACACCCTGCCCGACACGCTCGCCGGACGCGACGTGCTCGGCCGCGGCAAGACCGGAAGCGGCAAGACGCTCGCGTTCTCGTTGCCGATGGCCGCCCGTCTCGGCACCACGCTCTCCGGCGGCAAGCGCCGCGCTGGGCATCCGCTCGGCCTAGTTCTCGCCCCGACGCGTGAACTCGCCACCCAGATCGACGCCGTGCTTGCTCCGATGGCCGCGGCATACAACCTCACGACGACAACGATCTTCGGCGGCATTTCGCAGAACCGACAGGTTGCAGCGCTGAAGGCCGGCGTCGACATCGTCGTTGCCTGCCCCGGCCGCCTCGAAGACCTCATGCAGCAGGGCTTCGTGCACCTGGATGCCGTCGAGATCACCGTGCTCGACGAGGCAGACCACATGGCCGACCTCGGCTTCCTGCCGGTCGTCACGCGCATCCTCGACAAGACGCCGATGAACGGGCAGCGGATGCTCTTCTCGGCCACGCTGGACAACGGCGTCGACAAGATCGTCAAGCGCTTTCTGCACAACCCGGTGCTGCACTCGGTCGACGAGGCCAACTCGCCCGTCGCGGCCATGACGCACCATGTGTTCGAGGTCGCAACGCCTGAGGCGAAGACCGAACTCGTGCGCACGCTTGCCAGCGGCAACGGCCGTCGCATCCTGTTCATGCGCACCAAGCACCATGCGAAGAAGCTGGCCAAGCAGCTCACCGAGGCCGGAATCCCTTCGGTCGACCTGCACGGCAACCTTTCTCAACCGCAGCGCGACCGCAACCTGGCAGCGTTCAGCGATGGATCGGCGAAGGTTCTCGTCGCAACGGATGTCGCCGCCCGCGGCGTGCACGTCGACAACGTCGAGCTCGTCATCCACGTCGACCCGCCGACCGAGCACAAGGCATACCTGCACCGTTCCGGCCGTACGGCTCGCGCGGGCAGCGAGGGCGACGTCGTGACGATCAGCCTGCCAGTGCAGCGACGCGATCTTGCGCAGTTGCTGCGCAAGGCGGCGATTCAGGTCACGCCTCAGCAGGTCACGGCGACCTCGCCGGCAGTAACCGAGCTCGTCGGCGAGGTGGCTCCGTATGTGAAGCCGCAGCCCAAGCAGGCGCAGCCTCAGCGCGGCCAAGGCGGCGGACGCTCGCAGGGTGCGAACGCACAGCGCAAGCGCA
>DATMTC010000525.1:0-3252 GCA_035565115.1 Microbacteriaceae bacterium
GCGGAATGAGCCGGATGGTCTCGTGCTCGGGCCACGATTCCCCGCGCTTCGCGGAACGGATGACGATGGCGTGCAGCTTGCGCGCATCCGGAACTGCCTGCGCGATATCACCGACGGAATCGGCACAACGGCATACTTTTCCCAATTCATCGATGGCGAGATGCACATCGTCGACATCGTCGATGGACGCGCGCACCCACGCATCGATCTGTGGGTCGGCATCGACAGCAGCGCCCATGCCACGGCCCTTGGCAAGCAGATTCTTGCCGAATTGCCGATGGACGATCGGTTCGATTACGTGTCTCGCCATCCGCTGGCCGAGTTGACGCCGAACACCATCCGCGACCGGCGCACCCTGCTCGATCAGCTGGGGCAAACGTTCGGCAGCGCAATCGATCGTGAAGAATACGCAATCGGAGTCACCTGCGTTGCCGTGCCGGTTCGCGCGCCCGGCGTTGTCGGCTCGTTGGCGATTTCCATTCCGAGTTCCGCACAGCAGATCGCTCTTGAAGCCCTGGTGGGGCGGATGCGATCGTCTGCGACCAAGCTGTCGTTGCAACTCGGTGCCGAGAACCTGGCGCCAGGTCAAACCGCCAGTTAGTTCATCATCTGAAATCATCGGCCTATCCCTCGCACGACTTGTCTCATAGTTTTAGTTCGGCGATGTATGTCGTCGTGCGCCGCGTTGTCGGTGATCTCGTGCTGTCGGCGAGTTCTCGCAGTGGCCACGCCGCCTGCCGTCCGACGGGCAATGGTGCGGGGGCACCGCCCGGGTAACGACGGTCAGGCCGTCGGGGTCGAAGTGGTTTCGGGTAACTGCTTCGGCCCCGACTATCAGGTTCGCCTGGTCGGCTGGGCGCACGCGCCCACCAGTCGCACCGTCGGCCTCAGCACACTGGGGTGATTGACGCTGGGGTGATTGACGCTGGGGTGATTGACGCTCGATACAGTTGAGGTGTGAAAGCTCTTCTTGCCACGGGGATCGTGCTGGTGTTGATCGGGCTCGCTGCCGGCTTCGGTCCGCAGCTCGTCGAGACGCTCAGCACCGGCTTTCCGTCGACAGGCATTCCGTGGATGCAGACGAGCGGATTCGTCGTCGCTGCGATCGGCGCGGTCATGATCGGGGCGTTCATCGGCAAACGGCGTGCTCGAAAGCGCGCAGACCGCAACTCGCATTAATCGGCCGACCGTGGCGACCGGTCAGTTCTCGACGAGGGTGATGAACGCACTGAGTTCGGCGACACCGGCCGGAGTAACCGGAAGATAGTCGGTCAGTGCTGGCGAATACACCAGGAACGCTGCCCATTGTGCTCGGGAGATCGCCACGTTCAGCCGGTTCTTCATCAAGAGGAATGACATGCCGCGCGGCACGTCCTCAGGCGCGGATGCCGCAAGGGTCACGATCGCAACGACGGCCTCCTGGCCCTGGAACTTGTCGACAGTTCCCACCCGTACTCCGAAGATTTCCGCGTGCGCGAGCGCGTCGAGCACCAGCGCGGACTGGGCGTTATATGGGGTGACGACGATCAGATCGCCTTCTGTCAGTGGTTCGCGGACGCGATTCTTCGTGGGATCACTCCATGCACGCCCGAGCACGGAACGAACGATCTCGACCACGTGGGCGGCTTCTTCTGGCGACGATGTGGAGTTCGCTGCGTGGTCGACAGGCACCGCGTGCAAGCCGGGTTCGATTCCTTCTAGTTCCCTCGTTGCCGCTTCTGGGTGCGCATGCAGTTTGCCCTCGTACGACAGCCGTGACACGGGCGCGGCGACCGCCGGATGCATCCGCCTGCTTGCAGCGAGGAAGAAGCCGAGAGTGGGCGGCAGCACGTCGTGTCCGAAACTGATCCAGCCGAGCGCAGATTGGTCGACAGGCTCCGGGTGTGTGCCCTGGCTCACCTGGGGCAGCTGCTGAGGATCGCCGAGCAGAAGCAGGTTTTTGGCCGCGACGCTTGCTGCGATGGTCGAGGCGAGCGAGAACTGCCCAGCCTCGTCGATTACGAGCAGGTCGAGGCTTCGGCGTTCGATGCGCATCGAATTGCTGAAGTCCCATGCTGTTCCGCCGATCACGAATCCGGATCGATCATTCTCCAGCGCGAACAGGGTGTGCCCATTCGGAGGTATCGCGGTGAACGTCGGGGCGGACGGCGAGCCGTTGTCAGGCGCGAGGCCGGAGCCCGCCTTCGCGACCTTGCCGACGAGCTGCGCGTCGAGACCGGCGCCCACGACGGCGTTGAGCAGGTTCTCCACCACGGCGTGCGATTGCGCGACAACGCCGACTTTCCATGCGTGCTCCTTGACGAGTGCTGCGATGACGCGCGCGCCAAGATAGGTCTTGCCTGTGCCAGGTGGGCCCTGCACCGCCAGATAGGAATTCTCCAGGTCAAGGATGGCGCTGGTGACAGCGTCGATCTGGCCGAGGACGTCGCTGCTGAGCACGCGTGCCGCGAGGTCGGCTGACCGTGACCTGGTGGCACGCAGTCGCGGCGGCTTCTTGCGCAGAATGTCGGTCATCGGATCGTGCGGCCAGTTCGGCTGCGCATCGATAAGCGTGTGAGCCCACTCGTCGATGGCCGGCTTCTGCTGACCAGCCGACGGGGGTGCTGCTGGCGTGAGTGCGCTCGGCATCGTGTCGTAATGCTGCGCTTCGGCCTGCAGCGTCTCTTCGACCAGGACGCTGCCGTCTTCTGCTGCCTCGAGCACCCGCACCTGGCGAGCGCTGCGCGCTCCAGGGTCGGATCGGGTTGCTTCAAACGGGCCGGGATATTCGTACAGCAGGAACGGGCCGGCTCGGTCGGCAGGCTTGATGCTGCTGCCCGGGGCGAGCCTGCCGCTCAGCCTCAGGTGCCTGCGATCGGAGCGTTGTCTTCCTTCGCAGAACCAGTCGCGCTCGACGACAGCGTGCTCGACGATCAGCACGTCGCGGGTGTCTTCCCATTCCTCGATCGGTTGCACAAGTCTGGCGAAGTGCGCCCACCAGAAGCTCTTCTGCTCACGGCGGTGATAGTCGATCGCTGCGGCTGCGAACGCCGCGGCCGTCTGGTCTGCGGTTCGATCAGCACGGCTGGCGCTATCGACCCCGCCTGCCAGTTCGAGCAACGCGTCACGCAGCGCGGATGGCTCGAGGTCGCCGGCATCCGATTCCTGCAAATCGGCGCCGATCGGAACGCCATGCTCGGCTGCCAGGCTGAGCAGCCAGTCGCGCAGCCGCAGTGTGGACAGGCAGTCATACCGGTTGTAATCGGCGATCGA
>DATMTC010000526.1:0-1787 GCA_035565115.1 Microbacteriaceae bacterium
TGGAGCGAATTCCACGAGGTACTTGCCGGTCGCGGACCGTGCAACGCACAGCGGATGCAACGCCGCCGCGACGCGCACGAGGATGGCCGCTGGGTGCGTGAGGCGGCAGCCGAATATGCGCGGAAGCACGCGGAGCGGTCCCTGAGCTTGTCGAAGGGCGAGGCAGCAGCATGAGTGAGCGCGAGCCAGGCACAGAAGTATGGCCGCTGTGGGAGGTCTTCGTGCGCAGCGGACGCGGCCTCAGCCACGTGCACGCAGGATCGCTGCACGCGCCTGACGCCGAGATGGCCGTGCGCAACGCCAGAGACCTCTACACCCGGCGCAACGAGGGCGTCTCGATCTGGGTCGTGCCATCGGATGCGATCACGGCAAGCGACCCGGATGCCCGCGGCGCGTTCTTCACGTCACCCGCAGGAAAGAACTACAGGCACGCCGTGTATTACACGAAGGCCGAGGGGGTGAAGCACCTGTGAGTGGCTCCAGTGCGCACATCGCCGTCGACGTCGTCGCCCTCGAAGAAGAGCTGGTCTCGCGCGGCGTCGCGCCGTCGGCCGACGTGGCGCAGTACGCGCTCTGGCTCGGTGACGATGCCCTCATCCTCGCCCAACAGCTTGGCTGGTGGATCTCCCGCGCTCCAGAGCTCGAAGAAGACGTCGCCCTCGGCAACATCGCCCTCGACCTGCTCGGACACGCCAGGTCTCTTCTGCACTATGCAGGAAGCGCCGATGGCCGAACGGAGGACGATCTTGCGTACTGGCGCGAGGCATCCGCATTTCGCAGCGCGCACATCGTCGAGCAGCCGAACGGCGACTTTGCGCACACGATCGTGCGGCAGCTGATCGCATCGCACTACATGTTCGAGTTGTACCTGCGGCTGCAACAGTCGTCGGATGCGACACTGGCCGCCATCGCAGCCAAGGCGGTGAAAGAGGTCGACTACCACTGCGATCATGCGCGGCAATGGATGCTGCGCCTCGCGCTCGGCACGGATGAGTCACGTGCGCGCACCCAGACGGCGCTCGCCGACCTGTGGCCGTACGTCGACGAGCTGTTCCGGGATGCGCCGTTGATCGACCGGCTGGGCACTGTCGACGGCGGCACTGTTGAAGACGGAGGTGTCGCAGTGCGGCCGTCGAGCCTGCGCGAACCGTTCGATGCGGCGATTGCCGAGCTGTTCACCGAGGCGGAGCTCGAGATTCCAGCAGGCCCGGTCGCGCGCGGCGGCGGTCGTGACGGGGCGCACTCCGAGCATTTGCAGTACATCCTGGGCGAGCTGCAGTGGTTGACCAGGCAGCATCCGGGGGCGACATGGTGATGTTGTCAGATGCGTGGACAGTCGCCGCCACGGTCGTTGACCCGGAGATTCCCGTGCTCACGATCGAAGACCTCGGCATCCTGCGCGAGGTTCGGGTGACAGACGATGTCGCCGAGGTGACGATCACTCCCACCTATTCCGGCTGCCCGGCGATGGATGCGATCCGCGACGATCTCGAGCGGGCGCTGACGGATGCCGGCTACCGCGCCGTGCGGGTGCAGCTCACGCTCAGTCCGGCCTGGACGACGGACTGGATGAGTGAGGCAGGCAAGCAGAAGCTGCAGAAGTACGGCATCGCACCGCCGAGCGGACGCGCGCGCGTGGCAGGAGCATCCGGACCCGTTGCCGTCAAACTGGCCGTGAAGTGTCCGCATTGCAACTCCCTGAACACGCGGGAGCTCAGCCGGTTCGGCTCGACCAGTTGCAAGGCGCTCTACGAGTGCCGTGACTGCCTTGAGCCGTTCGACTACTT
>DATMTC010000527.1:0-5593 GCA_035565115.1 Microbacteriaceae bacterium
GACCGCAACGCGCGGTTCCTGATCGGCCAGAGCGTTGACCCGGGCACGCGCCAGGCCGTGCTCGATCAGCTTCTGACCCGTGACGACATCGAACGCGTCACATACCTGCACCTGGAGTTCGTGGGCCCTGAGCGCCTGTTCCTGGTCGCTGCCATCGACCTTGCAGGCGACGCGGTGGAAAGCACCGTTGCGCACGACCTGCGCAGGATCGAACGGGCGATCGAGGCAAACCCGCACATTGCCCAGGTCGTGCTGACGCTGTCTGTGCCTTCAGATCCCGCACTCAAGGTCAACGTGTGAACCCACGGCAGATCGGCGTGATCGCCTCTGCCACGTACTCACTCAACGGATGGCGGGCAGGGCCGGCACCTGCCCACGCGCTGCCTGCAGCCGCGACGGCAGCGACGAGAGCAAATGCAATCACCTTGGCGCGCGCAGCGTCCGGGTTGATCTCTTTCGTTCCTGCTGCCAAGAACCGCACGACAGCATCCGCAAGCCTGAGGAAGCGCGGTAGCCCGGATGTCTTGAGTTCGTCTTGCGCGCCCATCACGTCGTACTGGGTGACCGCGAGCGGCAGCTGACCAGGTCCGAACCAGGTGGCGGCACCGATCAGCACCGTTCTGACGGCCGCGAGGGCATCCTGACCGTCTGCGTGCGCTGCGAGGCTCTGGGTCAGCGCGTCGATGGCGTCGTCGACGCCCGCCCAGAGCACGTCGCTTTTGGCGTCGAAGTAGTTGAAGAACGTGTTGCGGCTCACGCCGGCGCGCGCAGCGATCTGCTCGATTGTCGTGCCTGCATAGGTGTTCTCGAGAAACAGCTCGCACGCCGCCTCTTCGAGCATCGCGCGCGACGATACGCGCTTTCGGCCGGCTCGCGCGACGTCTGGTTCGTTCACTGGTGCTCCGAATGACTATTATTGGTCTCAGTACAATAATGTACCTGACCCCGTTACCGCTCCATCTGAACGCTCGCCTTGAGGATTCATGTCTTTCACGCTGTCCCGCCGCTCGATCGCCCGCTTCTCGACTTCTCTGGCAGCACTGTCATTGACCGCCATCGTCCTAGCCGGATGCGCAGGCGAACCGTCAGCGGGCGGTGACAGTGCGACACCGGTTTCCGGCGGAACGCTGATGTACGCCAGTGGCGATGCTGAACCAACCTGCCTCGACCCGCACGTGGGCGGCAACTATCCGCAGGCGCTGGTCGGAACACAGTTCGTCGAGTCTCTCGTATCGGAGAACGCAAAGGGCCAGATCATCCCGTGGCTTGCGACGAAGTGGACCCACGGCGCAGACGGCCTGAGCTGGACCTTCTCGTTGAAGCACAACGTGAAATTCACCGACGGCACACCTTTCGACGCTGCGGCAGTGAAGGCCAACGTCGAGCACATCCAGAATCCTGCCACCGGCTCGTCGACGGGTTATCTTGCCCTCGCCAAGGTGAAATCGGTGACCGTGGATGGCCCAGACACCGTCACCTTTCAGCTGAGTTCGCCTGACAGTGCACTCCTGGAGTCACTGACCCAGCCGTGGCTGGCAATGGAGTCGCCTGCGGCGCTGAAGCGCCCGCAGGCCGTGAACTGCCAGAAGCCTGTTGGCACCGGGCCATTCACGGTCAAGGACTGGAAGAAGCAAGACGCGATCACACTCGTTCGCAATCCGCACTACACCTCACCGCCAGCAGACGCGAAGCACAGTGGAAAGGCATACCTGAACGAAATTGTCTGGCGCTTCATCCCCGACTCCGCCTCACGGTACGCGGCGCTCCAGGCTGGCGAAGTCGACGTGATCGACAACGCACAGCCCGACACCATCGTTGCAGCGAAGAAGACGAAGACGCTCACCGAGTTGAATGCGCCTCGTCCCGGCGCATCCAACCGGATCGAGCTCAATTCGGGCAAGGCTCCGTTCAACGACGAGAAGGTGCGAGAGGCGTTCGTGAAGTCCGCCGACGTCAACGCCGGAATCAAGAGTCTCTTCTTCGGAACTGCCAAGCGATCCTATTCGGCACTCAGCAGCGTCGAAAAGCTCGGGTACTCAGAGCCGTCACTGTTCTCGTATGACCCGAAGGCGGCTAACACGCTGCTCGACCAAGCAGGGTGGACCGAGCGCGACAGCTCCGGTTACCGGGTCAAAGACGGTGTTCAACTGACCGTTGTCTTTCCTGTGAGCACCAACCAGTCGATCCCGGCGGAGCAGTCGCTCTTCCAGCAGATCCAGGCGACAGCGAAGAAGACCGGCTTCGATGTTCAGCTCGAGCCGATGGACCTGAGCAGCTGGTACACCGCACTGGCGAAGGATCAGTACAACGCGGTCAGCGCGCCGTACACCAAGGTCGGACCCGACGTGCTTCGCATCCTCTACGACTCCGCGGGCATCACGCCGGCACCGAGCGGATACTTCGCAAATCTGTCGCAGCTGAATGATCCGCAACTCGACACGCTGCTGACGCAGGCCAGCGCAACCACGGATGCGAAGACCAGAGCCGACCTGTACACCAAGGCACAGAAGATCATTCTGGGCGGGTACTACATCCTTCCGCTGTACGATCAGCAGAATCACTACCTGCTACGCACCAACGTCGTGGGCCTGCGTGCGCTCCCAAGCGTCTCGACGCCAACCTTCTATGACGCCTGGCTGAGACGGTGACCTTCGCAGCTGTTCATCCGGCCGGCGCAGACCTAAACTCGGCGAGCCGGCCGGGCGGCAGAGCACTGCGCTGGCTGATCACGCGGCTCGCCGGCTGCCTGTTCGTGCTCGTTGCAGCTGCCACCATCACATTTTTCGCACTGCGGCTGATTCCAGGTGATCCTGCGCAAGCGGTGCTCGGCGGTCCAGGATCGCAGGCCAGCGAGGCGGCGCTGGCTCACGCGCGAGCAGAATACGGCCTGAATCAGCCGCTCATCGTGCAGTACCTGTTGCAACTCGGTCGATACGCAACCGGTGACCTCGGAACGTCGTATTCGCTGCACGAGCCCGTAGCCACGGTTATCGGCCAGCAACTCGGCAACACGCTGATCCTCGCGATCACGTCATTGGCTGTCGCGTGGCTCTTCGCGCTACTGCTTGCCATGTGGTCGGCACGCGGCGGACGAATCGGCACCGCCATCGGTTCCGGTCTTGAGATTGTGGCGGCCGCCGTTCCGCACTTCTGGCTCGCGACCGTGCTCATCCTGCTGTTCAGCTCCACGCTCGGCTGGTTGCCTGCAGTGAATGTTCCTGGCCCGATCGGCCTCGTGCTGCCGACCATCACACTTGCCGTTCCCCTGGCAGGCTTCCTCGGCCAAGTCATGCGGGAGTCACTGCTCGATGCGACGGCCTCACCTTTCGTGCAATCGGCGCGTGCGCGAGGCGAGAGCGAGCTCGGCGTGCTCTGGCGACACACTCTGCGCCATGCTGCCCTTCCGGCGATCAGCCTCTCGGCTTGGGCGCTCGGGTCCCTGATCAGCGGTGCTGTCGTCGTCGAGACGATCTTCGCGCGGCCAGGCATCGGCCGCACACTGCTCACCGCCGTTTCGGACCGGGACGTTCCACTTGTCAGCGGAATCGTGCTTGTCGTCGCGCTGGTCTACGTGCTCATGACGGTGCTGGCAGACCTCATGGATCGTCTGGCAGATCCACGGTTGCGAGCAGCAAGCAGATGATCAGGCCAAGCGTCACCGAGGTCGTCTGCTATGCGGTCATCCTGTTTCTGGTGGTCTGCGCCGTCGCACCATGGATGGTGGCGCCGGGCGACCCGTTTGCCATCGATCCGTCTGCGGCATTCCAGCCACCGTCGTTGTCGCACCTGTTCGGCACCGACGAGTCCGGCCGCGATCTCTACACCCGGGTGGTCTACGGCGCTGCGCCGTCACTGCTGATCGGGGTAGCGGCGACAGCGATCGGCATCGCGCTGGCCATCGTGCTCGGCACGGCGGCTGGGCTGGGCCCACGATGGCTCGACTTCGGCACGTCACGACTGCTCGAAGTGCTCTTTGCGCTTCCTGGGCTGCTGCTCGCACTGCTATTCATCGTGGTGTACGGCCCAGGCGTTGCCACATCGACCATCGCCGTCGGTTTGGCCACTGCGCCTGGGTACGCCCGTATCATCCGAAGCCAGATGCGCGCAGTGTCAACTGCGCCATACGTCGAGGCGGCACTCGTGCTGGGTCGCGGCGGCTGGCAACGCTTCTCGCGCACGATCATGCCGAACGTAGGCGCTTCGCTGTTCGTCCTCGTCACCCTGGGGATCGGCCAGTCGATTGTGTGGGCGTCTTCGCTGAGCTACCTGGGCCTCGGCGCCAAGCCGCCGACAGCAGAATGGGGTGCGCTCCTGGCTGCCGGCCGCACATACATCTCCTCGTTTTGGTGGCTGACCTTCTTCCCCGGACTCTTCATCGTGCTGAGCGCAGCTGCAGCCACGGTCCTCGGCCGATCCTGGCAGAGCAGGGGCAGGCGGGCATGACAGACGATCTACTGCTCGATGTCCGCAACCTGACTGTGAGCTTCGGTACAAGCAGACGACGACCGGCCCCGGTCGTCGACGGCGTTTCGTTCAGCATCGCGGCCGGCGAGTGCCTTGCACTGGTCGGCGAGTCAGGCTCGGGCAAATCCGTCACGGCGCGAACCCTGATCGGTCTTGCCGGCCCTGACGCCCGGGTCACCGCCGATCGGCTGCAGTTGCGCGGGCATGACCTCGCGTCGCAGACCGAACGCCAATGGCGGCGCGTGCGCGGCCGGCAGATCGGCTTCGTGCTTCAGGACGCGCTGGTTTCACTCGACCCACTTCGAACCGTTGGCCGCGAGATCGACGACTCTCTTCGGTTGCACACCACGCTGACCCGCTCGCAGCGCCGTCCGCGCGTGCTTCAGCTTCTCGACGATGTCGGCATCCCTGATCCCGAACTGCGGGCAGGCCAGCGAGCGGGCGAACTCTCAGGCGGGATGCGCCAGCGTGCGCTCATCGCGGCGGCGATTGCGCTCGAACCTGAGTTGATCATCGCCGACGAGCCGACAACAGCACTCGACGTTTCGATCCAGTCGCAGATTCTCGATGTTCTCGCCGGACTCGCCGAGCGCGGGACCGCTGTGCTCATGATCAGTCACGATCTCTCGGTAGTCAGGAACATCGCAGACAGGGTGGCGGTGATGCGCAGGGGCGAGATCGTCGAATCCGGCCCGACTCTGGAGATTCTCGAACGACCCAGACATGAGTACACGAAAGCACTGATTCGTGCCGTACCGTCTGCCCATCCACGCGGGCAGCGTCTGACCACGGGCGAGCGAGTTGCAGCGCCCAGGCCGGTCAGTGCCGACCTCGGTGCCGAGCCCGTTCTCGAACTGGCAGGAGTGACGAAACGCTTCGGAACTGGCGCTCACGCATCGTTCACGGCTGTCGACGATGTCTCCATCACGGTGCACGCTGGCAGAACGCTCGGCCTTGTCGGGGCATCCGGGTCTGGCAAGACCACGACAGCGCGCATTGCGCTCGGCCTGACCAGCCCGGATGCCGGATCGGTGCGATTGCTCGACGCACCATGGGTGCCGCTTCCAGAAGCGCAACGTCGCAAGCGCCGCAGCCTGATCGGGGCGATCTATCAAGACCCGTTCAGCTC
>DATMTC010000528.1:0-2886 GCA_035565115.1 Microbacteriaceae bacterium
AACTCGCAACTCACGGGAAGGGGATGGCACTAGGGTTAAGGACGGTGTTGTTGCGCGAGTGCCGGGTGGGCGATGGCCCGAGCCGCCTGAACTTTACAGGCATCCGAGCGTCACATACACTTGGTCGAGGTAGTTGAAGTCTGCCATGCTTTTTTGCGCCCATTTTTTGCGCGGCATCCAGCCATAACGTGACTTGTGAAGCGTGAGAGTGGTGTGTGATTTTTACTGCATAGGGCGGTGGCTCAATTGGTAGAGCAGCGGTCTCCAAAACCGCAGGTTGCAGGTTCGAGTCCTGTCCGCCCTGCAAGTCGGTGCTACAGCACCGGCCCACGAAAGGTGTAACAAGGTGGCCCGAAAAGTTATCGACGAACCAAGCGAAGAGGTCGTCGCCAACGCAAAGAAGGAGCGCGACGCGCGTCGCAGTCCCTTCGCGCGGATTGCCCTGTTCTTGCGCCAGGTCTTCGGTGAACTCCGCAAGGTCGTCACACCCACTCGCAAGGAACTGCTGAGCTACACCGGCGTCGTTTTGGTCTTCGTGATCATCATGATGGCGATCGTGTTCGGACTCGACCAGCTGTTCGGCTGGCTCGTGATCGTGGTGTTCGGGACCGGTTCATAACACCGAGTCGCCAAGAACGTGCCGGTGCGAAAACGCAGCAAGCGCGACGATGTGAGAAACAACAGAAATGGAATGGTAATCAGTGTCTGAACGCAATCGCGACGACGCCGACTGGGGTACTGCCGCCGAGCAGTCTGAGACAGACGACGAGTCGCAGACAGGCAATGTGCTCGAGGCCGAAGAGGACTCAGGCGACGCGGCAGAGGAAGAAGCGCTGCACTCCGTCGATGAGAACGGCAACGACATCGATCTGAACGCTGTGCTCGACGCGATCGCCGAGGCATCCGACCCAGAAGCGGATGCCGCGGTCGACGAGGCGCTTGAGGTTCAGAACGGCGACGACGCTGAGGCGGCCGTCGAGGCGGTCGAAGACGAAGAAGAAATCGACGGCGAAGCCGAAGAAGAAGAGCAGCCTGCCGATCCGTATGCTGCATTCGAGGCAGAACTGCGCAGCCTGCCTGGCAAGTGGTACGTCATCCACTCCTATGCCGGGTTCGAGCGCCGTGTGAAGTCCAACATCGAGAACCGTCGCGCATCCATGGCCATGGAGGACTACGTCTTTCAGGTCGAGGTTCCGATGGAAGACGTCGTCGAGATCAAGAACGGCCAGCGCAAGATGGTCACGCGTGTTCGGATCCCCGGATATGTGCTCGTGCGCATGGATCTGAACGAAGACAGCTGGTCGGTCGTCCGTCACACGCCTGGCGTCACCGGCTTCGTCGGCAACGCACACAACCCGACCCCGCTGCGCTTCCAAGAAGCATTCTCGATGCTCAAGAGCCTCGTGCAGGTTGAGGCAGCGCCCGCAGGCAAGTCAACGGGTGGCAAGGGATCGAAGACAACGGCCAGGGTCATTCCTGCCGAGGTCGACTTCGAGGTGGGCGAGACCATCACGATCAAGGAAGGCTCGTTCGCCGGTCTGCCAGGGTCGATCAGCGAGATCAAGCCGGAGAGCGGCAAGCTCACCGTGCTCGTCTCACTGTTCGAGCGCGAGACGCCGGTGGAGTTGAGCTTCGATCAGGTGACCAAGCTCTAGGTCTCGGTACGCGTGCTCGCTTCGCTCGCGCGCTACTCGACCACCGAAAACATAGACCACCGCGATCTGGAAAGGCCAGATGCGCGGGAGAGCCGGCGGAGAGCATCCGCCACTCGAACACAGAAAAGGAAGAAACATGGCCCCGAAAAAGAAGGTCACCGGTCTGATCAAGCTTCAGATCAACGCCGGCGCCGCGAACCCTGCGCCGCCGATCGGCCCTGCGCTCGGTCAGCACGGCGTCAACATCATGGAGTTCTGCAAGGCGTACAACGCCGCGACGGAGTCCCAGCGCGGCAACGTGATCCCGGTTGAGATCACCGTGTACGAGGACCGCTCGTTCACGTTCGTGCTGAAGACGCCGCCGGCTGCCGAGCTCATCAAGAAGGCGGCGGGCGTCGCGAAGGGTTCCGGAGTTCCGCACACCACCAAGGTGGGCAAGCTCAGCAAGGATCAGGTTCGCACCATCGCCGAGCAGAAGATGGTCGACCTCAACGCGAACGACATCGACGCAGCATCCAAGATCATCGCGGGTACCGCTCGCTCGATGGGCATCACGGTCGAGTAACTCAGTTCCGGTCGCTGAGCTACGGCGCAGTGACCGTCCAGCAGTGCGTCGCTTCGACTTGTCTCAGCGACCGAACACAAGTGGCAGCGCCGGCCAGGCGCAGACGACCACACTCTCGAATCAGGAGATTCACATGGCACAGAAATCAAAGGCCTACCGGGCCGCGGCCGAGAAAATCGAAGCCGGAAAGTACTACACCCCCGCCGAGGCAGTCTCGCTTGCCAAGCAGACCGGTTCGGCTAAGTTCAACTCGACCGTCGAGGTCGCGCTGAAGCTCGGCGTCGACCCGCGCAAGGCGGACCAGATGGTGCGCGGCACTGTCATCCTTCCGCACGGCACGGGCAAGACCGCGCGGGTCATCGTTTTCGCGACAGGCGCGGCAGCCGAAGCTGCAATCGCGGCTGGTGCTGACGAGGTCGGCGGCGACGAACTCATCGAGCGCGTCTCCGGCGGCTGGACCGACTTCGACTCGGCCGTCTCGACCCCTGAGCTGATGGGCAAGGTCGGTCGCCTCGGTAAGGTGCTCGGTCCTCGCGGCCTGATGCCGAACCCGAAGACCGGCACCGTGACACCGGATGTCGCGAAGGCTGTCTCAGACATCAAGGGCGGAAAGATCGAGTTCCGCGTCGACAAGCACGCGAACGTGCACTTCGTGGTCGGCAAGGC
>DATMTC010000529.1:0-1771 GCA_035565115.1 Microbacteriaceae bacterium
GAAATGCGTCCAAGCGACTATGTTCGGCTCGTTCTTGGCAATATCGCGAGCGAGACCGAGTCGACGACGATCAGAACGACGCTGAGCCAGCTCGCTCTGACTGCCGGTTCGTACGTGACGCCCGCCAAGCAGCGACGTACAACCCAGGAGGCGGCATCCGCCTTGTGGGCGCTCGCTCAGCAGGCTGAGCCAGGAAGCGACGCACAGTTCCAGTTCGTGAAGTTCTTCGCCGCTCTGGCTTCGACCGACAAGCATTTGGCTGCGATCCATGCATTGCGCGACGGTTCGCAGACCCTGGACGGCCTCGACATCGACACCGATCTGGGCTGGGAACTGCTGATCGCCCTCGTGGCGGGCGGCCACGCATCCGAAGCGGATATCGACGCCGCGCTGGCCGGGGACAACACGGCAACCGGGCAGCAATCCGCAGCCCACGCGCGCGCGGCGATCCCGACCCCTGCGGGCAAGCAGGCCGCGTTCTCGAGCGTGTTCGAGTCGGACAAGCTGCCGAACACCATCGTGCGCACGACCGGTCTTGGCTTTCAGCGGGCGGCAGACACCTCATTGCTTGAGCCATTCGTCGCACCGTATTTCGCGGCGCTTCAGTCGATCTGGACTTCGCGCAGCTACGCGATCGCTGCCGCACTGATCGTTGGCATGTACCCGGCGCCATTGGCGAATCGAGAACTGGCGGATGCGACGCGCGCCTGGTTGAACGCGAATCCAGAACCGGCGGCGCTGCGCCGCCTCGTCGTCGAAAACCTCGCAGGCGTCGAGCGTGCGCTGGCTGCTCAGGAACGAGACGCGCACAGCTGACGCGCCGGGTCGCATCCGCCACTCGGCGAGGTGTTGTACCGGGGTATGACGCCGCGCACGGCGATACCCACCGCGAGACTGACTCGAAGCACGGAGGCTACTCCGTAGTCTGAAAACCATGATCGAGATAGAAGGACTCACCAAGCGATACGGTGCCAAGACCGCTGTCGACAACATCAGCGCAACGATACGGCCAGGGCAGGTGACCGGATTCCTCGGTCCGAACGGTGCTGGCAAGTCGACAACGATGCGCGCGATCGTCGGACTTGACCGTCCAACGCACGGAACCGTGACGGTGAACGGCAAGCAATACGCGTCGATGCGCGCACCACTGCACGAGGTGGGAGCGCTGCTTGACGCGAAGGCGATCCACACCGGGCGCACCGCGTACAACCACCTGCTCGCGATGGCCGCAACGCACGGGATCGGCAAGAGCCGAGTGCACGAGGTCATCGCGATGACCGGGCTCGAATCCGTCGCGAAGAAACGCGTTGGTGGGTTCTCCCTCGGCATGGGGCAACGTCTCGGCATCGCTGCGGCGCTTCTCGGCGACCCGAACACCCTCATCCTCGACGAGCCGGTCAACGGTCTCGACCCTGAGGGTGTCGTCTGGGTTCGCCAGCTCGCACGGCATTACGCAGCAGAAGGCCGCACAGTATTCCTCTCATCTCACCTGATGAGCGAAATGGCCCAGACCGCTGACCATGTGATCGTGCTCGGGCGCGGCCGCATCATCGCTGACGCCCCGATCGGCGACATTCTCGCTGGTGCAACCAAGAAGGCCGTCACGGTGCGAAGCCCGCAGGCTGGGCTTCTTGCCGAACGCCTCGCGGGCCCAGACGTCACCGTGACAAGCACTCCGGATGGCGCACTCACCATCACAGGCATCAGCGCAGTGCAGATCGGTGAGGCTGCAGCACAGGCTTCAGTCGTGCTGCACGAGCTCACGCCGGTT
>DATMTC010000530.1:0-2592 GCA_035565115.1 Microbacteriaceae bacterium
GCGAGACGGGAGAGCGAACGGCGCTCCCAACCAGCGTTGCTGCCGCCCGCGACAACGCCAGAGTATGCGAGCAGTTCATATCCGGTGCCGACCGCAGCAGCAGACACGCCCTTGAGCAGTTCCGCGGAGAACGACTCGAACTCGGCAACCAGGATGCCGATCACATTCGTTTGCTGCCTGCGCAGGCTGGCTGCGACGAGCGAGGTCTCGTAGCCGAGCTCCGCCACGACCTCCATGACGCGCTTGAACGTGGCAGGCGCAACGCCATACCGCCCGTTGACCACCTTGGAAACAGTGGGAACCGAAACGCCGGCTGCCCGCGCAACATCGCTGATTGTGACTCGCCCGAACGAGCGCGTCGGTTCGGTGTCGAGGCTCACCGTTCATACATTACCTGGCAAATGCCCGTATCCGGTTTTGCGCAAATCACGTTTCGAAATCGTTATCGATATCGATTGACAAAATCTCGGCTCTGGTGCGACAGTGAAGGCGCGACCGGAGTCACGCCGAGTCACAATCACACAAAGGAGTTCTTTCAATGAAGAGGAATATTCGTGTCGTGGGTGCGATCGCGCTCGCGGCAGCCACGGCGATGCTGGCCGCCGGCTGTTCCAGCGGTGGAGGCAGCGGCGACAGCGGTTCGAGTGGCGGCAAAGTCAAGATGACGCTGTGGACCAACGCGACGACCGGCCCAGGCGCAGCGTTCTGGAAAGACGCAGTCAAGACCTGGACGGGTGAGCACCCGAACGTCACGATCAAAATCCAAACGGTCCAGAACGAAGACCTTGACGGCAAGCTGCAGACCGCGCTCAACTCGGGTGACGCGCCAGACATCTTCCTGCAGCGCGGTGGTGGAAAGATGGCCGCGATGGTCGACGCCGGCCAGCTTCAAGACCTGACGAACTCGGTCGACGCAACGTCCAAGAAGGAAATCGGCGACGGCGCATTCAAGAGTCAGTCGATCGGCGGCAAGCTCTATGCGATGCCGCAGTCGGTCGCGCCTGAGGGGATCTACTACAGCAAGGACCTCTTCGCCAAGGCAGGCATCGACAAGACACCGACGACGATCGACGAGTTGAACACGGCCGTGACGAAGCTCAAGGCAATCGGCGTTGCGCCGGTCGCGGTCGGTGGCAAGGACGCATGGCCTGCCGCCCACTGGTACTACAACTTCGCACTGCGCGAGTGCAGCAAGTCGACGCTGGACAAGGCCGCGTCGAACCTCAAGTTCGACAACTCCTGCTGGATCAAGGCCGGCGACGACCTCAAGAAGTTTGCGGACACTGACCCGTTCAACCAGGGCTTCCTGACCACATCCGCTCAGCAGGGCGCAGGTAGCTCTGCTGGTCTCATCGCCAACCACAAGGCGGCAATGGAGCTCATGGGTTCGTGGGATCCAGGAACCATCGCTTCACTGACCCCCGACCAGAAGCCGTTGCCTGACCTCGGCTGGTTCCCGTTCCCGGCCATCTCGGGCGGCGACGGCGAGGCAGGAGCCATCATGGGTGCCGTCGGCGGCAACTCTTGCTACGTCAAGGCGCCCAAGGAGTGCGCAGAGTTCCTCAACTATCTCGCGACCACAAAGTCGCAGGAGTCGTACTACAAGGCATTCGACGCGATTCCGGTGAACAAGACCGCTCAGGGCCTGATTACCCAGTCCTACCTGAAATCCGCGATCGAGGCGTTCAACAGCGCGCCATACGCGTCGCAGTTCCTCGACACGCTGTATGGCCAGAACGTGGGTAACGCGCTGAACGTTGGCGTCGTGAACATGCTCGCAGGCAAGGGCACACCTGCCGACATCATCAAGACAGTCAACCAGGCTGCGGCAAAGGGCTAGTCAGAAATCATGAGTGATTCCCTCGACGCGACCTCGCTGAACGGGCGGCCAGCCGCCCTGGTTCCGCGGTCGGCGAAGAAGGGCTCGCAGTCGGTCGGGGATGGCGTCAGCACGTCATCCTCGGCCGGGCGGCGGCCAGAACGGCGACGAAGCGAGCGGCGCAAGCGCCTCGAGATCGCGGTGCTTTCCGGACCCGCGATCATCATGTTCGTCGGGTTCGTCATCTTCCCGGTCGTCTTGGCCGCGTACTACGGCTTCTTCCGCTGGAAAGGGTTCGGGCCTCCGGTCGACTTCGTCGGCCTCGAGAACTACCGGGTCATCCTGACCGATCCCTCATTCCACGAGGTGCTGCTCCACAACGGCGCCATCGTGGTGCTGTCACTGGTCATGCAAGGGCCGGTGGCGATCATCCTGGCGCTGCTGCTCAACCGCAAATTCCGCGGTCGCTCCATGGTGCGCATCCTGATCTTCGTGCCGTACGTGATCTCCGAGGTCATCGTCGGCACCGGGTGGAGCCTCATGCTCCAGAGCAACGGTGCCGTCAACGACCTCTTGCAGAGCATCGGACTCGGCGCCCTCAAGGCAGACTGGTTGTCGAATCCTGCCATCGCGATCTGGTCATTGATGATCATCATCTCGTGGAAATACATCGGATTCGCCGTCATCCTGTTTCTTGCCGGACTGCAAAGCATCCCGGATGAGCTGTTTGAAGCTGCAGCGATCGACGGTGCAACGTACTGGCAGATCCAGCG
>DATMTC010000531.1:0-2013 GCA_035565115.1 Microbacteriaceae bacterium
AGGCGACGGCCGGATGCTGCTGCGTGCGACATCCGCGTATTTAGTCCAATTGTTCCAGGAGATCGTGTATTCCGCCTATTCGTGGCCACCGCGCCCGCTCGGAACATGCGTTGCCGCCCACGCGTGGCCGGCACCACCACGGCCATCCCAATCCCGTTTCAGCGATCCTGCCCACTTCAAGGGGGCAGGATCGCTGAAACGGGATTGGAACGCCGCCGTTCCTGCGTCGGCAACGCACCGTCAGCAATCCGGCGCCGCCACTCAGGCGTCAGCACTCCGCCGTCAGCACTCCGGCGCCAGCAATCCAGCGCCAACGATCCGACGCCAGCAACCCAGCCCGGCCTCAGCGACCTGTTCCCGCGTAGACGATCGCCTGCGAATCGCCGTCGAGCCCGAACGCGTGGTGCACGACGCGCGCGGCCTGGTTCACACTGTCAGCGCGCGTGACGACCGAGATGCGGATCTCGCTCGTCGAGATCATCTCGATGTTGATGCCCGCATCGAACAATGCCGTGAACAGCTGAGCCGAAACACCGGCGTTCGACCGCATCCCGGCGCCGACGAGCGCGAGCTTGCCGATCTGGTCGTCGTATTGCAGGCTCTGGAATCCCACATCGTGCTGTTCGGCGGTCAGCGCCTGCAGCACGCGCTGCCCATCCGCCTTGGGGATTGTGAACGAAATATCCGTCACGCTCGTTGCCGCCGCCGAGACGTTTTGCACAATCATGTCGACATTGGCATTTGTCTTCGCAACGATCTTGAAGATCTGCGCTGCCTTGCCCGGAACATCCGGAACGCCGACGACCGTGATCTTCGCCTCGCTCAGATCGACGGCGACGCCTGCGATGATCGGTTCTTCCACTGTCTTTCCATCTTCCTGCTTGGTTTCACGCTCTGCGGCGGATTCGTTGTAGACCAGCGTGCCTTCGCTGTTGTTGAACGACGAGCGCACGTGCAACGTCACACCGTGCCTGCGGGCATATTCCACTGCGCGTATATGAAGCACCTTGGCCCCGGATGCCGCCAACTCGAGCATCTCCTCGCTGGTGATCCGGTCGATCTTACGAGCCAGCGGCACCACTCGAGGGTCCGAGGTGAACACGCCATCCACATCGGTGTAAATCTCGCAGACGCTGGCATCCAGCGCAGCGGCGAGGGCCACGGCAGTCGTGTCTGAGCCGCCTCGGCCGAGCGTCGTGATGTCGCGGGTGTCGCGGTTGAAGCCTTGGAATCCGGCGACGATCGCGATCGCGCCTTCTGAGACGGCATCGCTGATGCGGCCAGGAGTCACGTCGACGATGCGGGCGGCGCCGTGGTGAGCATCCGTGATCATGCCTGCCTGGCTGCCGGTGAACGATCGCGCGTCGTAGCCCATGGACTTGATCGCCATGGCGAGCAGCGCCATCGAGATGCGCTCTCCCGCGGTCAGCAGCATGTCGAGCTCGCGCGGGGCCGGAATCGGCGTGACCTCGTGCGCGAGGTCGACGAGCTCATCGGTCGAGTCGCCCATGGCGGAGACGGCAACGACGACTTCGTTGCCCGCCTTGCGCGTTTCGACGATGCGCTTGGCGACGCGCTTGATGCTCTCCGCGTCTGCCACGGAGGATCCGCCGAACTTCTGCACGATCAAGGCCACGGATTGTCTCCCGGATGAGTTGGTGGAAGGGGCTGGCGATGCCGGAGCATCCATTCTATGCGGTGACGGGCGCGCATCCGTTTGTGTGACAGGTTCGGCTGGCCGGATGCCGGCGGGCGGCCTCGCCGCGTGCGCTCGGGTACACCCGTGGACCCGACCGCGTGCGCTCAGGAGGAGATCCGGTCGACACGCCGCAGGTTCGTGCCCGACACGCCGAGGCTGACACCGGATCTCCTCAGCAACGCACGCACTCGGGGGGGGCAAGGATGCCGCGGGCCGAGTCATAGCGGACGCCGGCGGCTGGTCTCGCCGCGCGCTCGGGTACACCCGTGGGGCGCCACAGCGTGCGCTCAGGAGGAGATCCGGTCGACACGCCG
>DATMTC010000532.1:0-4170 GCA_035565115.1 Microbacteriaceae bacterium
CCGACCTCGCCCTTGCGCACCTGCACCGTGTGACTGATCAGTCCTGGCACAGGCTTCTGAACGTCGAGCACCTCGAGCTCATACCCTGGCCCGACGATCCGCCCTGCGTCGGCATCCTGCCCGCCAGACTCTGCATAAAGCGAGGTCTCGGCCAAGATCACCTCTGCGATATCACCGGCGACCGCCCGAGAAACGGATGCGCCGCCGACGATCAACCCGAGGATGCGCGACTCTGTCTGCAGTTCGGTGTATCCGGTGAAGACGGTCTCACCATGTGAGCGGAACGCGCTGTACACGGACAGGTCGGCAAGCGCGCCCTTCTTGGCCTTCGCGTCTGCCTTCGCACGTGAGCGTTGATCGGCCATCAGCGAGTCGAAGGCGGCCCTGTCGACCGAGAGCCCGGCCTCCTCGGCCATCTCCAGGGTCAGGTCGATCGGGAAGCCGTACGTGTCGTGCAGCAGGAATGCGGTGTCGCCAGCCAACTGCTTCTTGCCAGAGCGCTGGGTGTTGGCAACGGCCGTGTCGAGGATCGCCGTTCCGCTGACCAGCGTGCGCAGGAACGTCTCTTCCTCGGCGAACGCGAGGCGCGAGATGCGCGGATAGTCCGCCTCGACCTCCGGATACGCCGCACTCATCGCATCACGGGAAGCTGCGAACAGCTGAGGGAACGTCGCCGTCTCCACGCCGAGCAGGCGCATTGCTCGCACCGTGCGGCGAAGCAAACGGCGCAGGATGTATCCGCGGCCCTCGTTCAGCGGGGTGACACCGTCCGACATGAGCATGAGAGCACTGCGTACGTGGTCCGCGACAACACGCATCCGCACGTCGTCTTCGTGATTGGCTCCGTACGCCTTACCGGAGAGCTCAGCGGCGACATCCAGCACGGGGCGCACCTGATCGATTTCGTAGAAGTTCTCGACACCCTGCTTGATGAATGCCACCCGCTCGAGGCCCATCCCGGTGTCGATGTTCTTCTTCGGCAGATCGCCGAGGATCTCGAAATCGTTGCCAGAGCCCTCGCCTCGCAGGTACTGCATGAAGACGAGGTTCCAGATTTCGACGTAGCGGTCGTCACCTGTGGCCGGCCCGCCGTCTTGTCCGTATGCAGGGCCTCTGTCGAAGAAGATCTCCGAGTCAGGGCCTGCAGGACCAGGCTGACCTGTTGACCAGTAGTTGTCGTCCATGCCGAGACCCTGAATGCGGTCGTCGCCGAATCCAGAAACGCGGCGCCAGATCTCGCGTGCTTCCTCGTCGTCTTTGTATACCGTCACCCACAGGTCGTCAGGGCTGAAGCCAAGTCCTCCTTCGTCTTCTGAGCTGGTGAGAAATTCCCACGCATAGCTGATCGCATGCTCTTTGAAGTAGTCGCCGAATGAGAAGTTCCCGCACATCTGAAAGAACGTGCCGTGGCGCGGCGTCTTGCCGACCTCGTCGATGTCCAACGTGCGAATGCATTTCTGCACGCTCGTGGCGCGAGGATACGGCGCAGGCACAAGACCGGTCAGATAGGGAACGAATGGAACCATTCCGGCAACGGTGAACAGCAGCGACGGGTCGTCGCTGACCAGCGAGGCCGACGGCACGACGGTGTGGCCTCTGTCGGCAAAGAACTGGAGCCAGCGCCGGTGGATTTCAGCAGTCTGCATGGGGTCCGTACGTGTTTCAGCGGGAGGTGATGTCAGAGATCGATTCTGCGGCGCCGTCTATGGCGTCACGCAGCTCTGCTTCGCGTTTGTGGTAGCCGTCGGCGACCGCGGCGCCGAAGTCGCGTGCTTTCGCATCGATGTCATCGAAGAACGACTTGCCCTGCTCTGTTTTGTTGAGCTGGTGGGCGATGGCGAAGCCGGCGGCGACGCCGACGACGAGCCAAACAAAACACTTCATGAGATAACTTCCTAATCGCGAGTGTGGGGCTGAATGCGAGGTGGGCCAAATGCGAGACGAGGACGTGAGGTGCAGCAGCCTCGGCCAAGTTTAGTGTGTGCCGCCTGAACGGGACCGGCTGAAGCTGAATGCGGCCTTCACCGCGGCTGAAAACCCTGCGAGCTTGATCAGCGGCCCGCCGACGGTGGCGGCGAAGAGAGCGACCAGTGCCGAGACATTGCCGGTGACATCCGCCACATTCCGCGTGATGGTGTCGACGCGTGCCAGCTGCTTGTTTGTCTCCTGGAGCGTTGTCGTCGTCTCTTCGAGGATGGGTGTTATGCCGTCCGTGACGTCATGGATCGACGCCTTTGTCTCATCGAGCACGCGACCAAGCTTCACGAGTGGAACCGCCAGCAGTCCGACGAGCACCGCGAACACTGCCGCGGCGATGAGTCCTGCGATGTCACCAAGCGACACTGCCGTCACCTCTCATTCCAGAATCGGCATATTAAAAAACTGGGAGCGAGAAGCCGTCAGGCAACCCGCTCCCAGCGTACTGGTTGATCGGTACTAGCGCGCTGCGTAGTACTCGACGACCAGCTGAACGTCACAGGTGACGGGCACCTCTGCACGCTTCGGGCGGCGCTCAAGGCGTGCGTGAAGCTTGTCGATCTCGACGTCGAGGTATGCAGGAACCTTCGGCAGAACGTCGACGTGACCGCCGGCTGCTGCAACCTGGAACGGCTCGGTGCCTTCGCTGCGCTCCTTGACGTGAATGAGCTGGCCCGGCTTCACGCGGAAGGACGGACGGTCAACGATCTGGCCGTCGACCAGAATGTGGCGGTGCACCACGAACTGGCGCGCCTGTGCCGTCGTGCGGGCGAACCCAGCGCGAAGCACGAGAGCATCCAGACGCATTTCGAGCAGCTCCACCAGGTTCTCACCTGTCAGGCCCTTGGCGCGGCGCGCCTCTTCGAATGCGATCTTCAACTGCTTCTCGCGGATGCCGTACTGGGCGCGCAGACGCTGCTTCTCACGCAGACGCACAGCGTAGTCGCTGTCTGCCTTGCGCTTGGTGCGACCGTGCTCACCTGGTGCGTACGGACGCTTTTCGAGGTACTTGGCTGCCTTCGGGGTCAGGGCGAGGCCCAGTGACCGCGACAGGCGGGTCTTGCTACGGGTACGTGACTTGGTAGACACGGTTTCCTTTCGTTGTGTCTCTCTAATGATGTGTACGCAGGCATACGAAACTCGCCTGCAAGAATTAGAGGGATGTGCCGGGAGGCTCGGCTACAGAGCGTGTCCCCTTCGGAAACAGGTGTCGACGCAGCCGCACGCGATGCCCGTTCCTAGGCCGAAACAGTCTACCAGAGCAATCGCATGGTTCAGCGCCCCCGCACGATGTTGCGAATCTTCGCGAGCCTTGCGAAGATTTCACGCTCGTTCCCGTGCTCAGTCGGCCGGTAGTACTCCGCGTTCTTCAATTCGTTCGGAAGGTATTGCTGGCTGACAACACCGATCGGGTCGTCGTGCGGATAGACGTATCCCTTGCCGTGTCCGAGCCGTTTCGCGCCAGGGTAATGAGCATCGCGAAGTGCCTTGGGAACGCGCCCGATCTTGCCTGCGCGCACGTCGGCGATCGCGGCATCCAGAGCCATGTATGCTGCGTTCGACTTGGGGGCGGTTGCCAGGTGCACGACCGCCTGGGCGAGCGGGATGCGCCCCTCTGGCATGCCGATGTATTGCACGGCGTCTGCCGCTGCGACAGCGATCGGAAGTGCAGCAGGATCCGCCATTCCGATGTCTTCAGACGCAAGCACGATGATGCGCCGGGCGATGAACCTGGGGTCCTCCCCTGCTTCGATCATGCGGGCGAGGTAGTGCAGCGACGCGTCGACGTCCGATCCGCGCACGGACTTGATGAAAGCGCTGATGACGTCGTAGTGCTCGTCACCGTTGCGGTCGTAGCGCAACAACGCACGGTCGACGGCCAACGCAACAAGCTCGGCAGTGATGACGGGCTTGTCTGTTGCTGAGCCCGTCGAACTTGCAGATACGGATGCCGCTTCCAGCGCGGTGAGCGCTCGCCTGGCGTCCCCGGACGCGAGCCGGATGAGTGATGCGCGCGCTTCACTCTCCAAGTCGAATTTGTCGGCCAGCCCGCGTGGGTCGCTGACGGCACGATCGATGAGAGTGCCAAGATCGTTGTCGCTGAGCTGCTCGAGCGTGAGCAGCAGCGAGCGCGACAACAGAGGCGAAATGACCGAGAACGACGGGTTCTCCGTCGTGGCAGCAACCAGGATG
>DATMTC010000533.1:0-1602 GCA_035565115.1 Microbacteriaceae bacterium
AGGGGTCAGCGCGGGCGCTTTCGAGGTCGTGCGTGAGGCGCTCGAGCCTGCAGGCGTGCGCTTCGGCGGGGTTGCGATGCAACCGGGCGGTCCGCAGGGACTTGGCCGAGCGCAGCTGCCTGGCTGGGCAGCATCCGTGCCGGTCGTCGCATTCCCCGGCAACCCGGTGAGTGCCCTCGTGTCTTTCGAGCTGTTTCTGCGGCCCGTCTTGCTGCGCCTTGCCGGGCTGAACGCATCCAGGCCGGTTGAATCGCTGCCGCTTGCGCACGCTGTGGACTCCATGCCTGCCAAGCACCAGGTGCGCCGAGGCATCGTGAACGATGCGGGTATGGTCGAGCTAGTTGGCGGGCCGAGCTCGCACCTGCTGCACGCATACGCCAAGTCGTCGGTGCTCGTGCACCTGCCGGTCGGGCTCTCGCACGCTGATGCCGGCGAGAACGTGGAGATCTGGAGGATTGATGACTGAGTCCGATTCGAGCGCGGGCGCCGACCTGACACATCTGCGAGCAGACGGATCAGCGCACATGGTCGATGTGACGGAAAAGTCACCGACCAGGCGCACGGCTCGCGCGCAGGCGGTGCTCGTCACCCGGGAGGATGTTGTTCGGGCGATTTCGGATGGCAGCCTGCCGAAGGGTGAGGCGATCGGCACGGCGCGGATCGCCGGCATCATGGCCGCCAAGCAGACCTCGACGCTGATCCCGTTGTGTCATCCGCTGCCGCTGACCAAGCTGAGCGTTGATATCCATCCGGAGGGTGACCGGGTGCGTGTCGTCGCAACCGCGACCACGGTGGCTGTGACCGGTGTGGAGATGGAGGCGCTCACTGCGGCGAGTGTGGCTGCGCTCACGCTGTACGACATGATCAAAGCCGTCGACAACAGTGCAACGATCACCGACATCGCCGTGCTCGAGAAGCAGGGCGGCAAGAGCGGCGACTGGGTGCGGGAATGACGATGCAGGATGCGTCAGCACGACGGGCAGTCGTCATCGTCGCATCGACGCGTGCTGCTGCGGGTGATTCCGAGGATCGAACCGGCCCGCTGATCATGCAGTGGCTTGCTGAGCGTGACTGGCAGGTCGATTCCCCGCGCATTGTGGCGGATGGCCAGCCGGTTGCCGATGCGCTGGCGGACGCTCTTGCCGAGAATTCGCAACTCATCGTGACGACGGGCGGCACGGGGCTCTCGCCGGATGATCGCACGCCCGAGATGACCAGGGCGGTGCTGGATCGCGAGATTCCCGGCTTCATGGAGGAGTTGCGTCGGCGCGGTGCCATACACGTGCCAACGGCGCTGCTCACCCGGGGTCACGCCGGTGTTGCCGGGCAGAGCGTGATCGTGAATCTTCCAGGCTCGCCAGGAGGCGTGCGCGACGGCCTCGACATTTTGGGCGGCATCCTCGATCACCTGCTCGATCAGTTGGCCGGTGGCAAGACCGGCCACTGACCTGCGGGCAACCCCCCGGCGCATAAGGCTCTCTTGACATCGGCTGCGCAAGCTGGCGTCGTATGAAGCGCCGTACATCGGGCTCAAAGCGGTGAAGGGCGTCAAGCCGGACTACCTCGGCCACCTGAAGCAGCTGTTGGCCAACGACGATCGTG
>DATMTC010000534.1:0-2237 GCA_035565115.1 Microbacteriaceae bacterium
GGTGACGCACACCGTGCAGGCGGATGCCCGATCCATCGACGCACTGCGACAGATCGGGGCGCAGGACTTCGGCGTGGCCGTGGTCGCCGTCGGCTCCTCGATCGAGGCGAGCGTGCTGATCACCGCGAACCTCGTCGACCTGAAGATCCCGCAGATCTGGGCCAAGGCAATCTCACAGTCGCACGGAAAGATTCTGGAGCGCATCGGCGCGAACCACGTGATCTACCCGGAGGCGGAGGCAGGCGAGCGCGTCGCTCACTTGGTGTCAGGGCGGATGCTCGACTTCATCGAGTTCGACGACGACTTCGCACTCGTGAAGATGTATCCGCCGAAGGCCATCCGCGGAAAGAGCCTCACCGAGACCGGTGTGCGGCGGAAGTTCCGCATCACGGTCGTCGGCGTGAAGTCGCCTGGAAAGCCGTTCACATATGCGACGGCAGACACCGTTGTGTCTGACCACGACCTTGTCATCGTCTCAGGCACAGAGGGCGACATCGAGCGGTTCGCGGCGCTGGACGACTGAGCTGCGGCACGTGCGCCGTGCCCCGTGCGCGCGTGCGCTCAGAAGCCGTGCGCCGCGCGCGCAGAAGCCGTGCGATCAGAAGGAGATTCGGTCACGCGGTCGGCGCGTCGCGCACGTTGGCTCGGCGTGCCGACCGCACTTCCTCAGGAGCGCACAGTCTCGACCGGCGTCACCCTGGGCTGATTTCGGCACGTGGGCTGATTTCGGCACACCGGTCTCGTTCGTCAGCCGCTCCTCACGCAGCACTCAGCCGACGGCGAGGCTGGCACCGAACACCGCGCACGCCCCGACCGATCCGACGGTTCGCAGGTGATTCCACGGCACCCAACCGGCTAGGTAAGCCGACCACGCCCGTTCACCATCACCGGTGTTCGGATCAGCCGCAGCCAGCGTATTGTTGCGCGGCACATTCGCGACGACCGTGATGCCGAAAGCGCCGAAAATATAGAGCGCGGATGCGATCAATCGCAACACAGCATCCGTGCCGGTCCACGCCATGAGCGTGAACACCATGATCGCTACACACAGCGCCGCGGTGATGAGAAAAATCGGCAGGAACACACTTTGCACGATCGTGCGGTTGATCGACTGCATCGCTCGCATGCCTTCGGTAGGCGTGAGTTCTCGGAACGTCCGAATCAAGAACGTGGAGAACGGCAGGAAGATCCCGGCGACCAGCCCGCTTGCAACCAACGCGACGAGGACCAGAATGTCAAGGAGCGGCATCCGCCCAGTATCGCATTGCCCTTGCGCCGCGCGTTCGTATGGCAGGTCAGCCGGCCGCGAGCTCCCTCGCCCGAGCGAGCGCAGCATCCGTCGCCCTGTCGAACACGCCCTTCAACTCAGCCGACTCGAGCACCTCGATCGCCCGTTCCGTCGTGCCCTTCGGGCTGGTGACCTGAATGCGCAACTCCGCGGGGCTCTTGCCCGACTGCGCGAGCAGCTCCACGGCGCCCCGGAATGTGCCGTTCACCAGCTGCGCCGCCTGCTCGGAACTGAAGCCCTTCCCGATGGCCGCCGCCGTGAACTGCTCGATCAGGTAGAACACGTATGCCGGGCCCGACCCCGAGATCGTGCTGAGCGCATCCAACTGATCCTCCGGCACCTCGACCACCTCACCGACCGTTTCGAACAGCCGGCGCACCATGTCGACATCCGACGCCGTCGATCGCGTGCCTGCGCTGATTCCGGTGACGGCACGCCCCACGATCGCAGGCGTGTTCGGCATCGACCGCACGACAGGAACGGATGGCGGCAGCCGGGATTCGAACGTGGCAACAGACACGCCGGCTGCGACGCTCACCACGAGTGTGCCTGGCGCCAGCGTTCCAGAGATGTCGTCGAGCAGATCGGGGACCATGGCAGGCTTCACCGCGATGATCACGATGCCGGCGCCATCGACCGCGTGTCTGTCCGCGTGCTGATCGTCCTCGATCGCGAACGCGCGCACGCCGGCAGTGCCAGCCAGTTCTGCAGCGCGAGCGGAGCTGCGGTTGGTCACGCGGATGTCGCCATCCCTGCGAACGGTGGGGCTCAGCAGGCCGCCGAGAATGGCCCGTCCCATGGAGCCCGCACCTAGGATCGCGACCGGCGGAAGACGTGTCGGCTGAGAGTTGGCGGATGCTGCCGAATCTGTGCTCATCCAGCCAGCCTATTCCGCGACAGGCATGGGAAATCCGTAGGATTGAGATATGAGCGCATCCGGCGGAAACAA
>DATMTC010000535.1:0-3624 GCA_035565115.1 Microbacteriaceae bacterium
TCGCGCAGCGAGCCGGTTCTCGAAACCGGCCGAGGGCAGCCGCCACCCCGCATCCGTATGACAATGGAACGGGCACCCGATCACGAGGAGACAACAAGTGGACCATCACGACCACGCTGAAGACTCATGCTGCGCGCCCGCCCGCATGGTGGTCTCCGATCTTGGGCTGCCTCTCGCGCGCACAACCGAACGCGACGCCTTGGCCGCCGCATCCGACCAGCCCACCGGTCGCCATGGCATCGAACAGGCCAGCATCCCAGCGCAGACGTTCGTCATGGGCGACTCGTTCGGTGACGGCAACCCCGGAGACGGCGAATGGCCGACGCATCCGGTGCAACTCGATGCGTTCGAGATCGACGTGACCAGCGTGACCAACGACGATTTCGCGCGCTTCGTCGACGCAACCGGCTACCGCACCGAGGCGGAGACATTCGGCTTTTCGGCGGTGTTCCATCTTGCCCGCAAATCGGATGACGCCGACATCGTCGGTCAGCCCCCAGGCACGCCGTGGTGGTTCGGTGTGCGCCGAGCCGACTGGCGGCATCCGGGTGGCGCCTTGAGCGACCTTGACGGGCTAGCCGATCACCCGGTCGTGCACGTCAGCTGGAATGACGCGGTCGCGTACTGTGAGTGGGCCGGGCGCAGGCTGCCGACCGAGGCGGAGTGGGAGTGCGCCTCACGCGGCGGCCTGATCGGCAAACGCTACCCGTGGGGTGACGAACTCGGCGAACTTGGCGACGACCAGGGCGAGGGATGGTCGTGCAACATCTGGCAGGGAACGTTCCCGTCCGTCAACACCCAGGACGACGGATGGCTCACCACCGCTCCGGTTCGCAGCTACCGGCCGAACGCATACGGACTCTGGCAGACCGTCGGCAACGTGTGGGAGTGGTGCAGCGACTGGTGGAACCCCGACTACTACGCGGCGTCGCCCAGCGCCAATCCGGCCGGTCCGGCATCCGGTGAGGCGCGGATGCTGCGCGGCGGCTCATACCTGTGCCACGACTCGTACTGCAACAGGTACCGCAACTCGGCGCGCTCGTCGAACACGCCTGACTCCTCGATGGGCAACGCGGGGTTCCGTACGGTCGCGCTCTCGTAGACGTCGCACGCTGAGCGCGCCGAACATTCGGAAGGATGCGTTCAAGTCGCGCAAGACGTCCTTAAAAGCGCGTCTTAGGAACGTTTTGCGCGACTCGAATGAGGTACGGGCGGCGTCTTCGAGGTGTCGCTACTCGACCACCGGAGGTGGAGACCGGGTCGCTGGGTCTCGATACGCTCGCAAGCTCGCTACTCGACCGCCGGAGGCGGAGACCGGGTCGCCGGGTCTCGATACGCTCGCAAGCTCGCTACTCGACCACTGGAGGCGGAGACCGGGTCGCCTGACGCCTCTCCGGCATGCGCAAAACACTCCGCAAGACATTTTTTGAATCGAATTATGCCGGGTGGTTGACGGAATAATTCCACGCCCATAGGTTCGTTCCCATGCTCAAGCCCAATGGCGTGCCTATCCTGATCCGGCGCACGCACGAAGAACGCATCCTCGGTGCGTTGCGTGACAACGGTCCGCTGCCACGAAGCGAGATCGAACTGCGTGTCGGCCTCTCAAGAACGACGGTCTCCGAGATCACCGGAAGCCTGCTCGCACGCGGCGCAATCGTCGAAACGGATGCGCACGAGCCGCGTCGTGGGCGCGGCCGGCCGGCGGCCAGACTGGCGCTCGACCCGACATCCGGGCAGTTTCTCGGCATCGACTTCGGCCACCGCCGCGTCTACGTTGCCACGGTGAACGCATCCAACGAAATCATCGGATCGGGTGCGACCCAATACGCCGAGGATGCGGCCTGGCCCGAGCGCATCGACCGCGCCTTCGACCTGATCACGCGCATCGAATCGGAGTCCGGCATCCGGTTCTCCGCGCTCGAGGCGGTAGGAATCGGCGTGTCCGGGCCGGTCGGTCCAGGCGCGAACGCCCGCGCCTCGCGGTGGAGTGGCGCAGCAAGTCGGAACGCGGTCGAAATGATCCACGACGCGTTCGTGTCTCGCTTCGATGCTCCGATCCTGATCGACAACAACACGCGGTTCGCCGGGCTCGCCGAAGCCGTGTGGGATCGCTCGGACGACGTCGATAGCCTGCTCTATGTGCGGCTCGCCGATGGTGTCGGCGGCGGCCTCGTTGTCGGCGGGCGCCTGGTTGTCGGCTCTTTCGGAATGGCAGGTGAGATCGGTCATGTCTCGGTGCCGTCCGAGAGTAACCAGTGCTGGTGTGGCAAGAGCGGATGCTTGGAAACCGTCGCATCCGTGCCCGCGATCATTCGCGCCGCCCAGCAACATGTGCCATCCGTGCGTGAGTTGGCCGACGTAGCGGATGCGATCGGCGATCCGGGCGTGCTGGATGCCGTCACATACGCCGCCAGGTCATTGGCAGACATTCTCGCCACCGTGAGCGCCGTCGTCGATCCGCGTGAAATCGTCGTGGCCGGCGATGTGCTGCGACTCGGGCCGGTGTTCTTCGACGCGGTGCTCGAACAGTTTGCACACGCCACGGGCCCCGAACTGCACAGCGGCGTGCGCCTGCGGCCATCCACCCTCGATGAAGAAGCGGGAGCACTTGGCGCTATCGCCGCTGCGTTTCACCGGTCGCCGCTATTGGCCGGTTATCGCGCCCTCGCAACTGCCAATCCAGCAACCGCCCGCCCAGTAACCAATGCGAAAGCAGTGAGGTAATGACAGGCAACTCACCCGAAAACGTCGTTGAGCTCGAAGGATCCGCCGCATCGGCAGCGCCCGAAACGGTGCAGGACACGACACCCGAATCCGCCAACGCGGCCGAATCCGCACGGCAGGCCGCGCGAGGTTCCCGCCGCAGAATCCCGATGTTGTGGCTGAACATCGCCTCTGTGATCGCGGGCATCGCGATCTGGTGGATCGTCTCGCTCCTGCCCGGCGTGCAGATTCCCACACCGCCGGCCGTTGTTGTCGAGGGCGGCAAGCTGATTGCCAACGGCACCCTCGCCACCGACATCGGCGCGAGCCTGGTGCGTGTTCTCACCGGCTTCATCCTCGGCAGCCTTATCGCGATTCCGATCGGGTTCCTGATGGGTTGGTACGCCATCGCCCGCGCCCTGATCGAGCCGTACGTGCAGTTCTTCCGCATGATCCCGCCGCTTGCCATCATTCCGCTGGCCGTCGTGCTGATGGGAATCGGCGAAGTGCCGAAGATCTTCGTCATCTTCCTGGCAGCATTCCTCGCCTGCGTGGTCGCCACCTTCCAGGGCGTGATCGGGGTCGATCGAACCCTGATCAACGCGGCCCGCGTGCTCGGCGCAAAAGACAGCACCATCTTTCTGCGAGTGGTCGTGCCGGCATCCTCGCCGTTTATCTTCGTCGGGATGCGTGTCGGCCTCGGCTCGGCATGGGCAACGCTGGTCGCGGCCGAACTGATCGCAGCTCAGCAGGGCCTCGGCTTCTTGATGCAGCAGGCGCAGCTGTACTACAACCTCGCGTCGATCTTCGTCGCGCTGATCACCATCGGCATTCTCGGCCTGATCATGGACCGGCTCCTCATGGCCGGAGAAAGAAGAATCACCTCATGGCAGGAGCTGCGATGAACACGATCGCAAC
>DATMTC010000536.1:0-2154 GCA_035565115.1 Microbacteriaceae bacterium
GAAAAACGTCACAGACGACGACCTTGCGCGAGTGGTCGATGAGTCCTGGAATCCGCCCGTGACGCTGAGCGTGCGCCTGGTCAGCCTGATCGCGGACGACCTGCAGCACGCCGGGCAAGCCTCATACGTTCGCGGGTTGGCCGAGCGCGCCGGCAGTTGAAGCGTGCGCTCGTTATGAGATTCGGGCGACACGCCGTGCGTTGACGGCCGACACTCCGATCCGGCGACCGGTTTTCATCGTGAGCGCGCGGGTCAGTCTGCCCGGAACCAGGATGCTGCGACGACGTTGCGACGAGGTTGCGACGATCCAGTGCCGTCACAGGTCGCCCACGAGCCACAGTGCAGCCCGCCCGACCAGCTCGCAGTGCTCCGCCGACTCGTACGAGCGGGCGTCGTGACCGAGAGCATCATAAACGACGCGTGCCTGCCCGTATTCCCAGGTCCACACGAGCGGATGCTCGATGCCATCGTGCTCGTGCGTCGCAAGCGGAACGACGTCTTTGTCTGTGCGCAGGTAGCTGTATCGCTCATCGAAGACCGTGAAGTCATGCAGCGGCGCGACGATCGCGTGCCGTTCGGCGTATATCTTCACGTGCGACGGTCCAGAATCCGGATGCATTGTTGTTCCGCGAACCCAGATGCCGCCGACGATGTCCTCCCACTCGCCAATCGCCGGGAAACTCGTTGCCGACACGTGCATCGATAGCAACGCGCCACCGCGGCCGACGTGCGCGAGCAGCCCTGCTCGCGCGCCGGCATCCGCTGCATCCGGTTCCTTTGGGTTGCCGACGTTGACCACAAGCAGGTCGATGCCGCCGGCATCCGATTCGAGGGCGGCGAGGCTGTCATCGACGGTGTCGCTCACCTCGACCGTGAATCCCACATCGCGCAGAATGTGCGCGATCCGCACGGAGGTCGCGGCGAACGGATGCCACGGGTCGGCATACCGACCGGCGCCGGATAAAACCAGTGCGCGGCGTGGGGCGACCTCAGGTGTCTCCTGGGCCTCGGCTGTCTGTTGAGGCGACTGCATGATCTGACGATACCGAACTGCGTGCAACGGCGGTCAGGCGTGTCGCGGCTTGCCAAGCCCGATGCCGCACCGCTACAGTGATGGTAAGCGCTTTCCCGGCGCTGCCCGTGCCGCACACCAATCGACCAGAACGAAACCCAAACTGAAAGAGACCACCGCGTGTCAGATCCGATCAACGCCGAATCGACCATCGGCATCATCATGAACGGCGTCTCAGGGCGCATGGGCTACCGGCAGCACCTGGTGCGTTCGATCCTCGCCATTCGCGAGCAGGGCGGCGTTCTGCTGAAAGACGGCTCCCGTGTGCAACTCGAGCCGATGCTGGTCGGGCGCAGCGAGGCGAAGCTGAAGGAGCTGGCCGAACGGCACGGGTTGACGCACTACACGACGGACCTCGATGCTGCGCTGGCCGACGACCGCTGGCAGATCTACGCGGACTTCCTCGTAACGAAGGCGCGCGTTCCCGCGATCAAGAAGGCCATCGCCGCAGGTAAGGCGATCTACACAGAGAAGCCGACGGCAGAGAGCTTCGGCGAGGCGCTCGAGCTGGCGCGCCTCGCGGCCGACGCCGGCATCAAGAACGGGGTCGTGCACGACAAGCTCTACCTTCCCGGCCTGCGCAAGCTGCGCAGGCTGATCGACTCCGGCTTCTTCGGCCGCATCCTCTCGGTGCGTGGCGAATTCGGCTACTGGGTGTTCGAGGGGGACTGGCAGGATGGGCAGCGCCCGAGCTGGAACTACCGCGCAGAAGATGGCGGCGGAATCGTTGTCGACATGTTCCCGCACTGGAACTACGTGCTCGAGAACCTATTCGGCCGTGTCGAGTCCGTATACGCGCACGCTGTGACCGAGATCCCGGAGCGCGTTGACGAGAACGGCAACAGGTACGCGGCAACGGCGGATGACGCTGCATACGCGGTCTTCGAGCTGGCGGGCGGAGTCACCGCTCAGCTCAACTCGGGCTGGACGACGCGCGTCAACCGCGACGAACTGCTCGAATTCCAGGTCGACGGAACACTAGGCAGCGCGGTCGTCGGCCTGTTCGGATGCAAGATCCAGCCGCGCAATGCGACACCGAAGCCGACCTGGAATCCTGACGTTCCCGACACCCGCGATTACGC
>DATMTC010000537.1:0-3623 GCA_035565115.1 Microbacteriaceae bacterium
CACCCATCGCGAACTTCACAAGCCGCCCCCAACCCAAAACCGAACCACACGAACCAACCCGAAAACCCGACAACACCGCCGACACACCAACGGGGGGGGTGCACAGGCCAGTTTGCGCCCACCACCCGCGATAGCGCAAACTCAAGCATCGGCCGCGAAATAGTATGAGACCGACCGTACGGGCGCCTCTACTTGCCTCAGCGAACCGAACAGGGATGCTTCGACAAGCTCAGCGACTGAAACAGGGACGCTTCGACGAGCTCAGCAACCGAAACGGGGACGCTTCGACAAGCTCAGCGACCGAGGAAGGACAGCGCATGACGAATGCTCTCCTGGGCTCGCTCAGCTGTGCTCGCTGCGCCCAACTTTTGCTGTCGTCTGAGCGATTCTGCACACGGTGCGGAACACTCCAAGTTCAGCCGGCTGACGGCGGCGCTCTCGTCCATCACGGCGGACTGCTATCCGGTGTCGTTCAAACTACTGCGGCGCGCCGACGCGGCGCGTTGGCAATCGATGCCGCCTCGATCATTGCTGCAGCGGGTGTGGCGACCGCATGCGTCGCGCTCGGCGTGCGGCCGACGGGGCAAAGCGCGGTTCCCGGACTTGTGCTCGCTGCCATCCTCGGTGCGGTCATCGCGCTGGCAGTACAGCTGGCTGCCCTGCGAGCATCCGGACGATCCCTGGGCAAGCTCTTGCTGTCATCGCGCACCGTCGACAACCTGTCGGCGCTGCCCCCAACGCTCCGAGGCGCGTTCAGCAGCACTTTCATGCCATGGCTGACCCGCTCGACGATCACAGCAGATCTTCGCCGCGGCCGAGACCCGCTTGACCCTGCCAGGCGAAGCCTGGTTCCCGGAGAACTGCCGATCGTTGAAATCATCACCCCCCGTGCCCGCCCCGAGGCCGTCCAGCAACTGGACGAGCGCACAACGATCACCCCGGTCGACGCTCGTGGCCGCGCATCCGCCCCGACCGCGCCAACACACGAGACCCAGTACACCTCGGTGCGCATCGTCTTCGACTCTGGCGAGGAACTGGCCGTGGACGGCCCCGTCTACATCGGCCGAAATCCGGATGGAGCAAACGCACCCGGCGGTTACCCGGTGTACGCCCTGCCCGACCTGTCGCGCAGCCTCTCGCGCACACACGCGCTCATCGACTGGACCGACGGGCTGCTGTGGGTCACCGATCTGAATACGACGAACGGAACAGCGATCGTCGGCGCCGACGGCCAGTTGCAACCGCTGATCCCTGGGCTGCGCACGGCGGCGGCGATCGGCTGGCGGGTGGAATTCGGGGAGCGTTGGTTCGAGATCCGCCCTGGAGCAACGGTCTCGTGATCCATCCAGAGCACACGGGAGCCGCACGTGTCTACTAACAACGACACGATTCTGCTCGAATCTGTCAAGACCCACCGGGCGCGACTGCGCGGTGCGTTCCTGATCGGCGAGCTCGCCGAGCGCCGTGAGGTCAACGACAACATCAAACGTGTGATCGGCAGCATGGTGCTGGCCGCCGTAATCTGCGCCGGATGTGTCGGCACCTCGTTCGTGATCACGATTCTGAACAATCAGCCGTCGGCAACCGCGCCCACCACAACGCACACCTCAGGAGCAAATCGGTGACCGACTACACCCGCGTGACGATCGTCGGCTCCACTCGGCGAGCCACTCTCGTTGTTCCGAACGACGAAGCCGTCGGTGCGCTCATCCCGCATCTGATGGAACTGCTCGGCGAGAAGACCGCTACCGTTGCGCGCCCGCTCGCTCTCGTGCGGCTGACCGGCGAGCAACTGGATGTGACCCAGTCGGCCGCGGACCAGGCGATCGCTGACGGAGAGCTTCTGCACCTGCTGCGCCTCGACGAAGCCCCGCCGCCGCCCGAGGTGAGCGACGTGACGGATGCCGTCAGCGAGACACTCGGCGACCGCGGCGGTCTGTGGTCATCCCGCTTTCGTATGGCGACTGCTGCCACGGCGATCGGGGTGCTCAGCCTCGCGGCCGCACAAGTGTGCCTTGCCGCGACAACACCATGGCTTGCCGCCCTCCCCGCCGCATTCTGGCTGTTCTGCGTGCTAGCCGGTCTCGCGTCAGGATTGGCCCGCCTGGCGTGGCCGGCCACCGCATTTCTCGGGGCAGCCCTCGGCCTCTCGCTGCCGACGGCAGAAATCGTCGCGGTCGCCATGCGCGGCACTGCCGCGTTCGGCTTCACCGTCCTTGACGCCAACGCGGTCTCATTCACCATCTGCCTGCTACTGATCGCCATGTGGATTGCACTCGGGCTTGTCGCAGGAGTCGGGCGCGGCATCCGCCCAGCTCTGCTCGCGGCGGCCGTCGGTACTCTCGGCGGAGTCTTGGGCGCCGTGCTACTGCTTCTTGGTGTTCCGGTGACGCAGGCCAGCGCTGTCATCGCCACGCTTGCGGTCATCGGCTGCGGCCTCATCCCGTGGTACGCGATGTCGGCATCCGGTCTGACCGGCCTGGACGATCAGGTGATGACCGGCAGGCTGGCCCGTCGTTCGGACGTGCTCTCCACCGTCGGCGATGCGTACCGCACCCTGACCTGGTCGACATTCGCCGTTGCCGGTGTGCTCACCGTGAGCCTGATCGGTCTCGTCATCTCGAACAACCTATGGGCGGTCGGCCTCGGCGGTGCGATCGTCGTCATCACCTCGTTGCGCACCCGCGCGTTCCCGCTCGCAGCCCAGGTGATCGCGTTGTGGGCCGCAACCCTGATCGCCGTGCTCGTCGGCGTGCTGTGGCAGCTCGGTAATGCGCCGGCCATTGCCGCCACGGTGTTCGGCTTGCTCGCGCTCGTCGTCGCAATCATTGCGGGGATGCGCCCTGCCCGTCATCAACGTGCCTCGCTGAGACGGGCGGGCAACGTGATCGAGTCGCTGGCCGTTATCGCTTTGATTCCCCTCTTGATTGGCACCTTCGACGTGTACAGCCAACTGCTCGGGGCCTTCTGACCATGGGCAGGCTGACCTCACGGCTTGCGACCATCCCGGTCGCCGTTCTCGGCAGCACCGCCGCCCGCTTGCGTGAGCTCGAGGATGCTGATCGCGTCGTTCGGGCGCCGCTTTCTTTGAGCAGGCGCATCGCATTCGTGCAGCTGGGTGGCGGATGCGGCGCCTCAGCAGCCGCGGCATACGTCACGAATCTGCTCGCGCGGCGACGCACCGGCGCCGTTCTCGGCATCAATGCGTCGGGCGGCTCGCGCTCAATGCTCTGGCATGCCGGACTGGGCGACGTGACGGCGACCCGGCCTCAGGAACGTCGCTCTCACCCGCTCAGCTTGGACGACGCCTCGGCGGGCCTCACCCGTTCGGCGTCTGGATTCTACGCACTCGACGCGCGTGAACCGGGAAGCGACGTCGCGGCATCCGAAGCACAATGGGCCGAGCACGTGGCGCCGATCTCACGGTTCTACGATGTGATCTGCACCGACTGGGGCGTACGCCCATGGCAGGTCGACCTCGGCAGCATCGCCGCTGGCAGCCACGCGATCTGCCTGGTCGCGCGCGCCGATCGATCTGCGGCCGAGGAGATCGCCGCGGTTTCGGGCGCGATCGCCGCACTCGAGAACCAGCCGCGCGTTGTGCTCGCGCTGGTCGACGTCGG
>DATMTC010000538.1:0-5508 GCA_035565115.1 Microbacteriaceae bacterium
GCAAGCGCACGCCGGTCAGCGCCAGGCCGCTCGGCGGCCGCCCGCAGAATCGCGGTTGCCGTCTCGTCCGGCGCGTCGACGTCGTCGAGAAGCACACTCTCGATGGCGTCGCTTCCCCACAAACGCAACTGCTCGTGCTCACCGATTCCGCCGAGCACCAGCCGACGGATGCGCGCCGGCGCATCCCTGGCGAGCGCCCGCGCGACCTGGCTGCCCATCGAGTAGCCGATCACGTCAACCGCACCAGTGCCGAGGCCCTCTGCGTCGAGCACGGCAACCAGATCGGCGGCCAGCACGCTCGTGCGGTACGCCGACGGATCGTGCGGCTTGCTGCTTGCACCGTGCCCGCGCAGATCGACCACGATCGCTCCGCGACCGGCGTCGGCGAGCGCCCGCAGCCATCCGGTTGCGCCCCAGGTCGCATCGGCATCCGAACCGAATCCGTGCACGAGCAGCACCGGGTCAGGCCCTGGTTCGCGACGGTGCGCGATCGTTTCTCCGCTCACGGTGACGGCGTAGAACATCAGTCGTCCGGCAGGCTCAGCCGCACCCGGCGTTTCGGAGGTGCCTCCGCTGGAACGGTGCCGACGATGCCGGCCGAATCGTCTGGAACGTCGAACGTGACGAGCGGTTCACCGACCAGCAGATCGTGTTCTTCATCGACATGGAACTCGACGACGGTGCCCGATTGCGGCGAAGGCAACTCGACGGCCGATTTCGTCGTCTCAACCTCGACAAGCGGTGCGCCGCGTTCGACGTAGTCTCCGATCGACACGAGCCACTCGAGCACCGTGGCGCCGATCAGCCCCTCTCCGAGGTCGGGAAGGTCGAAGGTGAGCTTAGCCACGTCGAAACTCCAATGTCTCTTGCACACCCGTCAGAATGCGATCGATGCTCGGCAGATACCGTTCCTCGAGCGCCTGAGACGGATATGGAACATCGTATCCGGCGACACGGCCCACCGGGGCTTTCAGCTCGCCGAAGCAGTCCCGCATGAGCAGGGCGACCACCTCGGCACCGAGCCCGGCCGTCAGCGGCGCCTCATGCACAACGACAGCCCGACCGGTCCGTCTCACGGATGCCGCCAGCCCGGCCGCGTCGATCGGCTTCAGCCAGCGCAGGTCGACCACCTCGATCTCGACACCGTCTTCTGCGCCAAGCTCTGCCGCCTGCAGGCATCTGGCGACCATTGCGCCCCACGCGATCAGAGTGACGTGCGTGCCTGCGCGCACCACGCGGGATGTGCCAACGGGAAGCTCGGGGCGATCACGCGCCGAATCCGAAACGTCCACCAGCCCCTTGTGCCAGTACCGCGCCTTCGGCTCCATGAAGATCACCGGGTCGGGATCGGCGATCGACTGCCGCAGCAGCCGATATGCCTCGGCAGGCGTCGACGGCGAAACGACCTTCAGCCCTGGCACGTGCGCGAACAGTGCCTCCATGCTCTCGCCGTGATGCTCAGGCGCGTTGATGCCGCCGAAACTCGGCAGTCGCAGCGTGATGGGCATGTCGAACGCGCCCCTGCTGCGGTTGCGCATGCGTGCAACCTGATTCACGATCTGATCGATCGCCGGATAGGAGAACCCATCGAACTGGATCTCGGGAACCGGGCGCCACCCGTTCATCGCCAACCCAACCGCCATGCCCATGATCCCGGCCTCCGCCAGCGGCGTGTCGAACACGCGCGTCGAACCAAACCGTTGCTGCAGCCCGTCCGTTGCACGGAACACGCCGCCGAGTTTGCCGACGTCCTCGCCGAAGACGAGCACGCGCGGGTCGTCTGCCAGAGCGTCGCCGAGCGCCGTGACGATCGCCCGCTGCATTGTCATGGACTCGGCACGATCAGACACGGCTGGCTCGGCAGCATCCGCCATGGTCTGCGTTGTGTCAGTCATCAGCAACCTCCGTCGCCAATTCCGTCAGGGCGAGCGCTCGCTGTGCACTGTAGGCTGCGGGCGGATCCGCGAACACGAAATCGAACATCTCCTCTGTCGGGCGCGGATCGATCGCGACCACGCCGGCTCGCACCCGCTCCACCTCGGTCCGCGCGACACGCAGGGCAGAGTCGAAGAACTCGTCTGCAATGCCGGATGCTCGCAGTCGCCTTTCCGCGCGCGTCACCGGGTCGCGCTCCAACCAGCGCTGCTCATCGTCGAGGCTCCGATACCTGCCGGGGTCGTCAGAGGTCGAGTGCGGGCCGACGCGGTACGTCATCGCTTCGATCACGGTCGCGCCATCGCCGCGCCTGGCTCGAGCCAGCGCATCCTGAACCGCGTCATACACCGCGAGAACGTCGTTGCCATCGATGCGCTCGCCCGGCATGCCGTAGCCGGATGCGCGAGCCGCGACGGATCCGCCAGCGACCTGCTCATCTGTCGGCAGTGAGATGGCCCACCCGTTGTTCTGGCAGAAGAACACGACGGGCAGCTTCCACACTCCCGCGAAGTTCATGGCCTCGTGCACGTCACCCTGCGAGCTCGCGCCGTCGCCGAAGTATGCGATCGAGCATCCGTCTCGGCCCGCCAGCTTCTCACCCATCGCCCAGCCCATCGCGTGTGGAACCGGCGCGGCGACCACCGCATTGATCGGAGCGAGCCTGGATGCGGCAAAATCGTACATTCCGCCGTGCCACGCGCCCTGATGCGAAGCAATGTAGCCGACGAGATCGGCCTCGAGTGCGACAGCAACGCCGAGTTCGCGGTAGGTGGGGAATGCGAAGTCGCGTGTGCGGTCCAGCGCACTCGCGCTGCCGATTTGCGCGGCCTCTTGGCCTCTTGCCGGTGCATACGCGGGCAGGATGCCCTGCCGCTGCATGGCAACGGATTCCAGATCGAGTTCGCGGGCGAGCAGCATCCGCTCGTACAGCAGCCTCAGAAGATCAAGCCGCCCGCCGGTCAGCGGTTCAGCATCCTGCGCTGCAGCGTTCGCCGCCTCCGCGTGCTCAGTTCTCTGCATCGAGTTCCGTGCCTCCTTGCCACCGGTCGTGCGCATACTCGCGCCAGTCTTGCCAGGTTCGCATGATCGGCCATGCTGGGCAATTCGCCCACTCGGCAGTGGTCAGAGTGCACAGAACGAACGCAGGGCTACCGCAGTCGCTCGACAATCTGCTCAGTGCACGAGGCGACACGAATTCAGGTGAGGCGCCCCGCCGCCCGGATAATCCAGCCGCCGCCACGCCTCACCTGAATTCCGGTCACCGCCTCACCCGTATCGCAGCGTCCATACCTCGAGACGTGACCTCGACGCACGACCTCGACGCGCGATACTTTTCCGGGCAATTGATAGCGCCGCGGCCACCACATTTGCCCGAAAAGGTATCGGAGGACGGGTCTGTCTAACTGGCCGGCTCCGCAGACGGCTCCGCAGCCGACTCCGCAGACGGCTCCGCACCCCGAACGGCGTCGGATGCGTGCTGCCCGCGGTGTCCGCCATCCGTCTTCCACAGTCGGCTCGGCCACCAGATCGCACGCCCGATATCGTACGAAAGCGCTGGTATCAGCAGCGACCGCACCACGATGGTGTCGAGCAGCACGCCGAACGCGACGATGAACGCGATCTGCACGAGGAACAGGATCGGTATGACACTCAACGCAGCGAACGTCGCGGCGAGCACCAGACCGGCCGACGTGATCACTCCCCCGGTGACGGCGAGGCCGCGCAAGATGCCGGAACGCGTTCCGTGCAGCAGCGACTCTTCGCGAACACGGGTCATCAAGAAGATGTTGTAGTCGATGCCGAGGGCGACGAGAAAGACGAACCCGTAGAGCGGCACGGCCGGATCCGCCCCTGGAAAGCCGAACATGTGGTTGAAGACCAGCGCTGACACGCCGAGCGACGCCGCGAACGACACGACAACGCTCACAATCAGCAGCACGGGGGCAAGCACCGCGCGCAACAGCAGCATCAGAATCACGAGGATCACGACGAGCACGATCGGGATGATCGTGTTGCGGTCGTGGATGGACGCGTCGTTCGAGTCGATCGCCGTTGCCGTCACGCCGCCCACCACGATGCTGCTGTCGAGGTCGCTCATCGCCGCGCGCAGGTGCCGAACGGTCCGCTCGGCCGCCGAAGAGTCCGCCGCCGCCGTCAGCGTCGCCTGCAGCATCACGTCGCCGCCTACCACCGTGGGGTCGGGTGGCGGCGCGCCTGGCCGACCGACCGCCTGGATGCCATCGCGCGTGACAGATGCCGTTCCGCTCGGCGAGTCCTTCGCAAGAACGGCGACAGCTGACACGCCGTCTTCGCCGAGCAGCGCATCCGTCATCTTCTGCAGCTCACCCTTCGGCCCGATCACGATGGCCGGGCTGCCCGAGCCGCCTGGGAAGTGCTTGCCGAGCGCGCTTTGACCGTCGCGTGCCTCCGAGCGGCTGAGAATCAGGTCGCTCTGGGCGACTCCGCTCGCCTTCAGCTGCAGCACGCCGACGGATGCCGCCAGCAAGACGAGTGTGCAGACGATCCAGATCGTGCGGGGGCGGGCGGCGATTCCCTTGCCGACGCTCGGCCACAGTCCGCGCGCCTTCTCGCCGACGAGCACCGGATGCGCGCTGCCGAAACGCGGGCGAATAGGCCAGAACGCCGCGCGTCCGCAGGCCAGCAGCAACGACGGCAGCAACGTGAGGGCGGCCAGCAGCGAGAAGCCGATGCCGATGGCGGCGACCGGCCCGAGCGCCTTGTTCGAGTTGAGGTCGCTGAAAAGCAGGCAGAGCAGGCCGACGATCACTGTGCCGCCCGATGCGAGGATGGGCGCGAACGATCCGCGCAACGCGGACCAGGTTGCGCCCCAGCGGCGTTCGCTGTCGCGAAGCGCCTCCCGATAGCGCGACGTGTATAGCAGCGAATAGTCGGTCGCCGCGCCGATCACGAGAATGAACAGAATGCCCTGCACCTGTCCGTTGAGCTGCACGATTCCGTCTTTGGCGAGCCACCAGACGGTCAAGATGCTTGCGCACAGCGCGAACATCGAGGTCGCAAGCACGAGGACAGGCAGAAGCGGTGAGCGGTACACGATCACGAGGATCAGAAAAACGGCGGCAAGCGCAACGCCAAGAAGGATGCCGTCGATACCGCCGAACGCATCGACCAGATCGGCCGTGTAGCCGGCGGGACCCGTCACGTAAACGCTCACACCGTCCGGAGCGCTCTTCGCCAGGTGAGAGCGCAGCCCTGCCACGGAGTCGCTGAGGTCGGAGTTGTCTGCGATCGGCACGAAAACTTCTGCGGCCCGTTTGTCCTTCGACGGAATCGGCGGGCTTACGTCGTCCCCGACCCCAGCGAGCGACGGCAGGGTCTTCACCTGGTCATCGATGGCCGACAGGTCGTCGGCGGTCAGCCCGCCGTCGCGCTGGTAGAGCACGATCGCAGGCACCTCGTCGCTTCCGCTGAACGCGCGCTGCAGTTTCGCGACCTTCGTCGCATCCGCACTGGCCGGAAGATAGCTGGTCTGATCGTTGCTTGAGACCTCACTGACCTTGCCGAAATACGGTCCGCCGATTCCTGCGACCACCA
>DATMTC010000539.1:0-7052 GCA_035565115.1 Microbacteriaceae bacterium
GGTTGCCGAGGTGACGTCGCTCGGCCTCGTGCAGATGACACGCAAGAAGCTTGGCCTCGGGTTGCTCGAGACGTTCAGCGAGCCGTGCGAGGTGTGTGCAGGACGCGGTGTCGTCGTTCATCACGACCCGGTTGTGAAGCATAGAACGGGCCAGCAGTCGCAAAACGAGCGCAGGCGAGGCAAAGGCGGAACCTCGAACGGTGGAGGCGCTAGTGCGCCGGCGACGCATGCGATCACCGACGACGCGAAGAACGCGCTCGCCCAGATCGCAGCGAGCACCCTTGCCGCGCACGCTCCGCATCTCGAAGCGTCCGATGACAAGCAGCCCGAGACGCAGCAGGCGAGCGAACCGGTCCGGGCTGAAGCGTCGAGTGCTGGAACGTCGAGTGCTGAAGCGTCGAGCGCTGAGGTGCATGGTCGTCACCTGGCCGCTGACGGCACGCGAGAAGCGGCTGATGCGACGCAGGAACAGCCGGCAGAGCCTGTCGCGATTCTTGACATCCCGCTGACCAAAGCGGCCAATTCGAAGCCGAGGGTCAAGAGCAAGGATGCTGAGGAGCTGCTCGAGCACGTTCTCGAGGCACTGCCGGAGCCGAAGCAACCAGGGCAGGGACGGAATCGCAACCGCAGGGTAACGACGGCCGGGCTGACCGGCGGGGTCGTTCCTCAGCAATCGAGTTCGCAGGCATCCGACTGAGATAGGTCGCGTTAGCGGGTGCGGCGCTGGGCGGCGGTGATCCGCAACCCGCTGTCGCGGAGCCGTTCGACCAGTTCACGCATCCCGACCGGCCGTGCTCCTGCGGTCAGTAAGTCGTCATAGCGGCTGGCGGGAACATCATAGTGATCGAGGTCGAAGCTTCGAGCCGGCACATCGTTGGCGGCCGCAAAGGCATGCAGCTCATCAAGCGATGTGTCGCTGACAAGGTGGGACCAGGTGGTGCCGTGCGCCGGCCACGTCGGTTGATCGATGAGCACAGCCATGGCTAGATTGTACGGATGACTTCAGCATCGGCGCGCATGGCTGGCGTCACCGTCGCCCTGTATCTCGCCTATCAAGTCGTTGCCGGCCTGCTCACCGCGCTGACGCAGCTCAGCACGCTGCTCTCGCAGCATCCAGGCGGCGCTGACCTGACCATATGGTGGGTCGGTTTCGTTCCGCGATCGATGCCGTATGTCATCGCTGGTTTTGCGTTGTTCTGGTTGTGGCCTGCCAAGGGCCACGGCATTCTCGGGCTCATCGCGAGAGCCGCATTGGCTGCAGCGGGCGGCGCTGTGATCGGCACGATCATCGGTGCGATTTCGGCAACGACGGTCAGCGGGGGATGGTTCACCTCTATGCCGCGCGAGTATTCGTTTCCAGGCTGGTATCTCGGCCAGCTGCCATCGATGCTGTTGAGCGGCATCGAACTGAACTTCCCTGTACTCGCTCTTGCGGCGATCGTCGCCCTCGTGTTGTTTCGCCGAGTGCTCCCTAACGGTCACTCTGACGCGCTGCAGGTGGCCAAACGGGAGTAGTCGGCGAGGGATAGTCGGCGGCGGGAGGGGCGGGGTGATGCGGCGCGCGTTTGACCAGAGGGAACGCATCGAGTAAAGTTGACCGTTGGTGTGTGTTGGGCATCGCCCGCACGATGACCGCAGGTTTTCTGAGCAGGACGAGCCGCCATAAATGGCGGCTCTTGTTTGCCGGTGACTTTTGTCAGGAACGCAAGAATCGAAGCCTCCGTGGCTTCCCAGAGAAATAGGTACCTCAAGTGGTTTACGCAGTAGTGCGCGCCGGTGGCCGGCAGGAAAAGGTCGAGGTCGGCACCATCGTGACGATGGACCGGATCAAGACCCAGAAGGGTGGCAGTCTCGAGCTGGCTCCCGTGCTTCTCGTCGACGGCGACAAGGTCACCTCGGACTCTTCGGCTCTTGCCAAGGTCAAGGTCACGGCCGAGGTCATCGAGAACCTGCGCGGGCCGAAGATCGTGATCCAGAAATTCAAGAACAAGACCGGTTACAAGAAGCGCCAGGGCCACCGTCAGGAGCTCACGCGCGTCAAGATCACCGGCATCAAGTAATACGGCGAGGGAGACACACTCATGGCACACAAAAAGGGAGCTAGCTCCACTCGTAACGGTCGCGACTCGAACGCGCAGCGCCTTGGCGTGAAGCGTTTCGGCGGCCAGGTCGTCAGCGCTGGCGAGATCATCGTCCGCCAGCGCGGCACGCACTTCCACCCGGGCGCAAACGTCGGCCGTGGCGGTGACGACACACTGTTCGCACTCGAGGCGGGCGCCGTGGAATTCGGCAACAAGGGCGGTCGCAAGGTCGTCAACATCGTCGTTCCGGCGTAATCTGCCGCCACGAATTTTCTTTTCGTAATGGGCGAGCTTCGGCTCGCCCATTCGTGTTTTACCACTGATACCAACCGATATGGGGAGCGCACATGGCAACGTTTGTCGACCACGTCACGCTTCACCTGCGTGCGGGAAACGGCGGGAATGGCTGCGTCTCGGTCAAACGCGAGAAGTTCAAGCCTCTCGCTGGCCCAGACGGCGGCAACGGGGGAGACGGCGGTGACATCGTGCTCGTCGCAGACAGCCAGGTCACCACGCTGCTCGGGTACCACCGCAGTCCGCACCGTTCCTCCGAGAACGGCGGCTTCGGCATGGGCGATCACCGCAGCGGAACAACCGGTGCAACGCTGGAGCTGCCGGTGCCGGTCGGCACCGTGGTCAAAGACGCCGACGGGTCCGAACTGATCGATCTCGATGAGCCAGGCATGCGCATCGTCGTCGCGCCAGGTGGCCAGGGTGGGCTCGGCAACGCCGCACTGGCATCGACCAAGCGCAAGGCACCAGGATTCGCACTTCTCGGCACGCCGGGTTGGGAGGGCGATGTTCTTCTCGAACTGAAGGTCGTTGCCGATGTGGCACTTGTCGGCTATCCGTCTGCAGGCAAGTCGAGTCTGGTTGCGGCGCTGTCAGCAGCTAAGCCCAAGATCGCCGACTACCCGTTTACGACGCTGCATCCGAATCTCGGCGTCGTGCAGGCCGGCGATTCGCGCTACACGATCGCCGACGTTCCAGGGCTGATCGAAGGCGCGAGCGAGGGCAAGGGGCTCGGTCTCGAATTCCTGCGCCACGTCGAGCGATGCAGCGCGCTGCTGCACGTGCTGGACTGTGCAACGCTCGAACCAGGCCGTGATCCCATCAGCGACCTCGACGTCATCCTTGCTGAGTTGGCGGCGTATCCGGTGCCGGAGGGCCAGAGTGCTCTTCTTGAACGGCCGCAACTCGTCGCGTTGAACAAGATCGACGTTCCGGATGCCCGGGATCTGGCCGCTCTTGTTCGTCCAGAACTCGAGGCGCGCGGATTCCGAGTCTTCGAGATCTCGACGGTCAGCCATGAGGGCCTTCGGCAGTTGTCGTACGCACTCGGCGAACTCGTCGAGAGTGCTCGACGCGCCGCCGAGGCGGCCAACGAGCAGAAGCCGCGCATCGTCATCCGGCCGAAACCGGTGAACGAGTCGTCGTTCACCATCCGGGTCGAGGGCGGTTCATACGGGAACATCTATCGCATTCTCGGCGCGAAGCCTGAGCGCTGGGTCGCGCAGACTGACTTCACCAACGACGAAGCGATCGGCTACCTGGCAGACCGGCTGGCGAAGATCGGGATCGAAGACGGACTGTTCAAAGCCGGCGCGGTTGCCGGCTCCACCGTCGTGATCGGACCGGGCGATGGGGTCATCTTCGATTGGGAGCCAACGCTCACATCGACCGCCGAGCTGCTGACGGCCCCTCGTGGCACAGACGCGCGCCTGGACGCAAACCATCGGGCAACCAGGAATCAGCGCCGCGAGGAGTACTTCGAGCGCATGGATGCGAAGGCCGAGGCGCGGGCCGAGTTGGAGCGCGAGCGCGAGGCAGGGCTCTGGAAAGACGAGGAGTCCGACGACGCATGATGATCGCGCAGCGCAGTCTGATTCCTGCAGCCACACGTGTCGTGGTCAAGGTTGGATCGTCCTCGATCAGTGGCGATAACGCGGGGCAGATCGTCGCGCTTGTCGACGCGCTTGCCGAGACGCACGGCCGCGGTGTTCAAGTAATTCTGGTGTCATCTGGTGCAATCGCGACAGGCCTGCCGTACTTGTCGCTCAGCGGCAGGCCGCAGGACCTCGCAACGCAGCAGGCAGCGGCTGCTGTCGGTCAGAATGTGCTCATCTATCGCTATCAGGACACGCTCGACCGCTATGGGATCGTGGCCGGACAGGTGCTGCTGACCGCCGGCGACTTGGAGAACCCGACTCACCGCAACAATGCGCAGCGTGCCATGGAACGATTGCTCGACCTGCGCATCCTGCCCATCGTGAACGAGAACGACACCGTGGCCACCCACGAGATCCGCTTCGGCGACAATGACAGGCTCGCGGCACTTGTGGCAACGCTCGTGCATGCCGACCTGCTCGTTTTGCTCTCGGATGTCGACGCGCTGTACACGCGCCCGCCTGACCAGCCCGGCGCGCAGCCGATCGCCCATGTTCCGGCGAACGACTCACTTGAGAATGTCGAGATCGGTGACGCAGGCCTCGCCGGTGTAGGAACAGGCGGTGCGCTGACCAAGGTGTCTGCGGCCAGACAGGCGGCCGAGGCGGGAACCGCGGTTCTCCTGACTTCGACAGCGCTGGTAGCAGAAGCGCTGCGCGGCGAGTCGGTCGGAACCTGGTTCGAGCCGACGGGCACCATCGACTAGGTAAACTTGGTCCATGGCTCTTTCCGCGCTGGATACCGTTGACGCAACGGGAACATTCGACGATATCGTCGCAGCTGCCAAGACCGCGTCGCGTGCGCTTGCGACGGCAACCACGCAGCAGAAGAACCGCGCGCTCGAGGCGATCGCCGCCGGTGTGCACGCGCACGCGGCCGAGATCGTGGCGGCGAATGAGCTGGATCGTGCTGCTGGTCGCGACAGCGGGCTGTCCGATGGCCTGATCGACAGGCTCACGCTTTCGCCCGCACGCCTTGACTCACTGGCCGAGGCCGTTCGAGACGTCGTGCAACTTGCTGACCCGGTGGGAACGACCGTGCGCGGAAGCACGCTGCCGAACGGCGTGAAGATCGTTCAAACACGCGTTCCGTTCGGCGTGGTCGGCGCGATCTACGAAGCGCGTCCGAACGTGACGATCGATATCGCGTCGCTCGCGATCAAGAGTGGCAATGCCGTCATTCTGCGCGGCGGGAGCGCAGCAGAGAACACCAACCGGATTCTTGTCGAGCTGATCCAGAGCGCTCTTGCCGAGGCTGGGCTGCCCGCCGATGCTGCACAGACCATCGACAGGTTCGGGCGGGATGGTGCAACGCGACTGATGACCGCCCGCGGTTTCGTCGACGTGCTCATCCCGCGCGGCAGCGCAGAGCTGATCAACACGGTCGTCGCCGCGTCTACCGTTCCCGTGATCGAGACGGGCGCCGGCGTCGTTCACATCGTGCTCGACGAGAGTGCGCGCGAGGACTGGGCGGTCGAGATTGTGCGAAACGCCAAGGTTCAGCGTCCGAGCGTGTGCAATGCAGTCGAGACGATTTTGGTGCACTCGGCAGCAGCAGGTCGACTCCTTCCACCCGTGCTCGGTGCACTCCGCGCAGAAGGTGTGACCGTGCATGCCGACGATCGAGCACGTGCGATCTTTGCGGATGCTGTCCCCGTGACAGAGGACGACTGGTCCACGGAGCACATGAGCCTTGACATCAGTGTCGGCGTGGTCGACGACCTCGACGAGGCGATCGAGCACATCCGTCGGTATTCGACACAGCACACGGAGTCGATAATCACCAACGATCTGGGAAATGCTGAGCGTTTCCTCGCCGAAGTGGACTCGGCCGTCGTCATGGTCAACACATCGACGCGCTTCACGGATGGCGGCGAATTCGGCTTTGGGGCCGAGGTCGGCATTTCGACTCAGAAGCTGCATGCCCGCGGGCCGATGGGTCTTCCCGAACTGACGAGCACGAAGTGGATTGTTCGCGGAAGCGGCCAGGTGCGCGAATAGATCGCGCTCGCCGCTAGACTGGCCAAGGAGCTGAGAAGCTCTCGAAAGGAAGATACGAATGTCGTTCGCAGTAGCAGTGCTCGCCGAGGAAGCGGCCACCAAACTCCCCGTGGAACCGTGGGTGTTCGGCGTTGTTGCGCTGTGTGTGTTCACCGCGCTTGCACTCGTTCTCTTCACCTATCGTGACGTCGCCAATCGTCACACGCACCATGCCGCACCGGATGCGGCGGCTCACGCGGGTGCCCCAGGTGCGACTCACCATGGTGCTGGCCACCCCGGAACAGAACACGCGAGCTAAAAATCGTAGCGATGAGCCCGGCCGGGCACCGTCGTCCGCGGATCGGGGTCATGGGCGGAACCTTCGATCCGATTCATCACGGGCACTTGGTGGCGGCAAGCGAGGTCGCCCAGTCGTTTGAGTTGGACGAGGTGATCTTCGTGCCGACCGGTCATCCGTGGCAGAAGGGCACTGTCACGGAGGGCGAGCACCGCTATTTGATGACCGTGATCGCTACGGCATCCAATCCACGCTTCACGGTCAGTCGAGTCGATATCGACCGGGAGGGCCCGACATTCACGATCGACACGCTCCGCGACATCCGCGCCGATCGCCCTGACGCGGAGCTCTTCTTCATCACAGGTGCCGACGCAATAGCGCAGATCCTGAGTTGGCGCGACGTGCAGGAACTCTGGGATTTGGCGCACTTCGTAGCTGTGAGTCGACCGGGACATGACTTGAGTATTTCTGGATTGCCGCAGCAAGACGTAAGCTTGTTGGAGGTTCCGGCGCTATCCATATCGTCAACCGACTGTCGGAGCCGGGTGAACAGGGGATACCCGGTGTGGTATTTGGTTCCTGATGGGGTAGTGCAATATATCTCCAAACACCATCTGTATCGGAGTGTGGCATGACTTTGTGGCAAGATCCGCCGCCACAAACGCGGCGACAAGCTCGAGAGAGCGAGCGCGCCGCGGCACTGCAAGCAGAAAACGCTGGTCGATCGCGTCGCGCAGGCACCGCAGC
>DATMTC010000540.1:0-1610 GCA_035565115.1 Microbacteriaceae bacterium
CCGGGTCTGGCAGCTGCATGCCGAACTGTGAGCCGGGTGCCGGCGCCGCGTGCGACGACCGTGTGCAGGCTGTTCTCAGCGCGACCTTCACTAGAATTGCGGTGGCCCGGACGCGAGCGCGTGAGGCCGCAAGGACATGTCTGTGACAACCACCATTCTTGACAAGACCGCCTTCGACACCCCGGGTCAGGGGCGAGGACTGCTCGACGTCTTCCGTCATCGCTACCTGCTGAAGCTCCTCATCGGCAAGGCCACGTCGCTGCGCTACCGCAACTCCGTGCTCGGCTGGATCTGGTCGTACGCGCGCCCGACAGTGCAGTTCCTCATGTACTGGCTCGTGATGGGGCAGCTGCTGGGGCAGCACCGCACCGTTCCGTACTTCCCGATCTACCTGTTCTCGGGCCTGGTCGTCGTCAACTTCTTCAACGAGGCGATCGGCAACACGACGCGCTCGATCGTCGACAACAAGGCGCTGGTGCGCAAGATCTACCTGCCGCGCGAACTCTTCCCGATCGCAGCGCTGGTGAGCGCGTTCGTGAACTTCCTGCCGCAGTTCGCCGTGCTCATCATCGTCTGCGTCTTCAACGGGTGGATTCCGACGTTCGAGGCGGTCGGAGCCTTCCTCGCCGGGATCGCCGTGGTGGCGCCGTTCGTTCTCGGCCTCGGGCTCATCTTCGGCGCCCTCAATGTGCGATTCCGCGATGCGCAGAACGTCATCGAGATCATCCGCACGATCGCGACCTGGATGTCGCCCATCATGTACACCTGGCAGTCGGTCTACAAGCACTCGCACGGCTGGCACCGGATCCTGTTCGACATCTACATGAGCAACCCGGTCACCGTGGGTGTCGAGCTGTTCCACAAGGCGTTCTGGGATCCGATCGTGCCGCCCAACGAACCGCAGGCGCAATGGCCGCCGCTCTTCGGCATGTACGCGCTGGCCGGGGTGGTCGGCACGATCCTCATCATCATGATCGGCCAGATGGTCTTCCGCCGCTTCGAGCGCACCTTCGCCCAGGACCTGTGATGACGACGAATTCCACCGACACCGACGAATCCGACCGCAAGGTCGTTCCGGACTACAGCCACGCGCAGCCGAGCATCGTCCTCGAGCACGTGTCGAAATGGTTCAACAAGCGCACGACGCATTCGTTCAAAGAGGCGGTCATCAACTGGGTGCGCCGGCAGTCCGTGCGCTCCCAGCAGTTCCAGGCGCTCAACGACGTGTCCTTCACCATCCGCGAGGGCGAATGCGTCGCGGTGATGGGCCTGAACGGTTCGGGCAAGTCGACCACGCTGAAGCTGGTCTCGGGGGTCATGCTCCCCGATGAGGGGCGGGTGCGCACGCGCGGACGCGTCGCGGGTCTCATCGAAGTCGGCGCGGGCTTCCACCCGGATCTCACCGGCCGGGAGAACGTCTTCCTGAACGCGGCCATCCTCGGCATGAGCGAGAAGGAGACCAAGGAGCGCTTCGATCAGATCGTCGAATTCAGCGAGATCGGCGAGTTCATCGATCAGGCCGTCAAGCACTACTCCTCGGGCATGTTCATGCGCCTTGCGTTCAGCGTGGCCATCCACGTGGAGCTCGACGTGCTGCTCGTGGACGAAGT
>DATMTC010000541.1:0-2464 GCA_035565115.1 Microbacteriaceae bacterium
CGACGTGCGAGTCGGCAAGCGCTTCGAGCTGACGACGGATGCTGCTGTCGATGACGAGCTGCTCGCATCCGTTCGCCAGATCGCCGAGGATGTGCTGTCGAACGGTGTGATCGAGGATGTCGTGAACGTCTCGGTTGCCGACCCGGTCGAAGCGCCTGCAGCATCATGAAGATCGGTGTCGTCACATTCCCGGGGTCGCTTGACGACCGGGACGCACTGCGCGCCGTGCGCGCGGCCGGTGCGGAACCCGTCGCGCTCTGGCACGGCGAGCACGACCTGAAGGGCGTTGACGCGCTCGTTCTTCCAGGCGGTTTCAGCTACGGCGATTACCTGCGCTGCGGTGCGATCGCAAGCCTGTCTCCGATCATGACCGAGGTCGTCACGGCTGCGAACAACGGGATGCCCGTGCTCGGCATCTGCAATGGCTTCCAGATGCTCACCGAGGCGCACCTGCTGCCAGGCGGGCTGATCCGCAACGATCACGGCATGTTCATCCGCCGCGACCAGCGCCTGCGAGTCGAGAACACGTCGACCGCGTGGACGAACGGCTTCGCGACGGGTGCCGAGATCACGATTCCGCTGAAGAACGGCGAGGGCGGCTTCGTCGCTGCCCCTGACGAACTCGCACGCATCGAGGGCGATGGACGGGTCGTGTTCCGCTACGTCGGCCTCAACCCGAACGGGTCGCTGAACGACATCGCAGGGGTGACGAACGAGCGCGGAAACGTGGTCGGCCTGATGCCGCACCCCGAGCATGCGACGGAGCCCGGGTTCGGCCCAGACACGGATGCCGCCATGCGTAGCGGCGTGGACGGCCTCACCTTCTTCACGAGTGCGATCGAGGCGCTCGCCGCAGTCTGAGCCTCAGCGCAGCATCCTGCCCGCCACTGCAGCATCCTGCCCGGCCCGCCTCGCGGCGAGCGTGGCGTGCGCTCCTGAGGAGATCCAGTAGCACGGTCGGCATGTCGCGCCATCACGCACGGCGTGTCGACCGGATTTCCTCAGGAGCGCACGGTCCGCGAGCGCGCAGTCCCGAGCGCACAGTCCCAAGCGCACGATCCGCGAGCGCGCAGTCCCGAGCGCGCAGTCCGCGGGTTCGGTTCTCAGCCGCCCAGCGAAACGATGCCCGCCGTGACAGGCGCGGATTCGCCGTACTGCGCTCCCGCGATCACGAACAGGAGGCCACGGTTCTCGGGGCTACCAGGGCCATCCAGCGGAATGGTCTGCCGACTGTAGCCGGCCGGCATGGGCGACGATAGCAGCGTCCATTTTGCTGGATCGCCGAGGTCCCGGTTGATGAAGAAGTCCTGGTCGTCGTTGCCGGTGACCACGATCGTTCCATTGACACCACCCGATTTCGACCACGACACGATCGGTGCCCCATTCGGCGCGTGCCCGTTCTGGTCCACCAGCGGAATGTCCTGGGAGAACCGGAACGACTCGGGATCCTTCGCGATCCGGTAGTGCACCAGATATGAGTAGTTGTCCTGATCGGGGTTCGCCGGATCGTCTGGCAGACCGAACTCGTACGTCATGATCCACAGGTCGCCTCTCAACCGCGCGACCGAGGTCATACCAGGCCGATCCGCATACGCGGGCCCGGTTGCATCATCGACGACCGGACCCCAGTTGCGCAGGTCGGTGCTGGTCTGGTGTGCGAGCTTCTGACCGAAGTTCGGGTCACGCTGATCGGAGTAGTAGCAGATCAGGTTGTCATTGTGCAGCAGCAGGAACGGCTCCCACACCGGCGTAGCACCGTTGGTTGTGTTGGCCTGCCCGCCTTCAGCCACCGTGCTCAGGAACTGCCAGGTGAGCCCGGCATCCGTGCTTGCATAAAGCTGGATCTTGGTGCTGCCGAAGCCGAGCTCATTGCACGAGAACAGCAATGTGCCCTTGGGGAACCCTGCGAACGCGCGAGGCAACTCGTATAGGAACGGCTGTAGAGAAAATCCGGCGGCCTGGCCTGCGCCTGGCACACTGCCCTGCTTGGTCCAGGTTCGGCCGTCGTCGTCGCTGCGGTAGAGCGGGAAGCCCGGTCCTCCGCCACCTTGGAACGTCGCGAGCACGGATGTCGACTGCCCGGCAGGCTGTCCAGCTGTCAGGCGCACCGCACGCGCGTATGACCCGCGCCCTCCCGCGTCAGCAACGGTGACGGGACCGAACGGAACCTCGCCCCCTGGCTTGCCTACAGCGCCCGTGTCGGCGAACGCCGGCCCGGCCAGCCCGAACGTCGCCCCAGCAGCAGCGACTGCTGCCCCTGCACCGAGAAATACCCGGCGCGAGAGTTGCGAACTCCGAGTGGTCGGATGATCCGTCTGAGATTCATGGCGAAACTGCACAATTACCTCCTCATTGAAGCCCCGGCCGCCACCCACTCCCACGTGCGTAGTCATGCGGGGGTAAACGTTGGAAGGTTATCCCCGAATTTGTTCAGACCGCAAGCAAATTGGATGAATTTGTTTTC
>DATMTC010000542.1:0-8860 GCA_035565115.1 Microbacteriaceae bacterium
CACCGTGATGTCGGCACCGCCGAACGCCGGGGTGAGCACAGCACGGCCGTCCGCGTGAACGGACAGCACCGTCGCATCCACCCATTTGCTCGGGGTTGCGGATGCTACGCGCAACTGAATGGCGCTGAGCGCGTGGCCGGCACTTTCTGAGACGCACATCGACGGCTGCTCGCAGGTGCACTCCACTGCATGCCGGCCCTCAGATTGCTGCGTTCTCATGCGCTCAAGAGTACGAAGGGCCGGCGCCCTCAGCCAATCAGAACGTCACACAACGAAACAGTACGGTTCAGGCATCGAGCCCGCGGCGCTTCAGCAGCGGTTCGATCACCGCGTCACGACCTCGGAAGTGGCGGTACGCCTCGAGCGGGTCCTTCGAACCGCCGACGCCGAGCAACCGCTCTCTGAACCGATCACCGTTCTCACGCGTCAAGCCGCCGTTCTCTGTGAACCACTCGACGGTGTCGGCGTCGAGCACTTCGCTCCAGATGTACGAGTAGTAGCCCGCGTCGTACCCACCAGCGAACGTATGCGCGAAATACGTCGTCGCATACCGTGGCGGCACCACTGGGTTGTCCAGGCCGACGTCGGCCAGCGCACCCGCTTCGAACGACTCGACGTCCGTGATCGTGTCGTCTGCACTGATGCGGTGCCACGCCTGGTCGAGAAGAGCAGCGCCAAGATACTCGCTCGTCTTGAAACCCTCGTTGAATGACTTCGATTTCTCCAGCTTGTCGACCAGCTCCTGCGGCATTGGCTCGCCGGTCTTGTAGTGCCGAGCGTAGTTTGCGAGCACTTCTGGCCACAGCATCCACATTTCGTTCACCTGGCTCGGGAACTCGACGAAATCGCGGAACACGTTGGTGCCTGCGAACTTCGGATACCTCACCCTGGCGAACAGCCCGTGCAGTGCGTGACCGAATTCGTGGAAGAGCGTGCTGACTTCGTCGTAGGTGAGCAGCGTCGGCTCGCCTGCAGCGGGCTTTGGCACGTTGTGGTTGTTGACGACGACCGTCGGGTTGTCCAGCAGTCCCGACTGGGAGACGAGCGGATTCATCCAGGCGCCACCGCGTTTGGAGTTCCTGGTGTACAGGTCATAGACGAAGAGGCCGAGCGGCGAGCCATCTTCATCCGAGACCTCGAACACGCGAGCGTCAGGATGATAGGCAACCAAGTCGGTTCGTTCTGCAAACGTGATTCCGTAGAGCTTCGTCGCGGCGAAGAAGACCCCGTCGTGCAGAACGCGCTCGGCTTCGAAGTACGGACGCATCGCCGCCGTGTCTATGTCATAGGTGAGCTGCCGAACTCGTTCGGTGTACAGCGCCCAATCCCAGGCCGCGAGCTGCACGTCGTCGCCTGCCTCACGTTGCAGATCGGCCTGCTCGGCAGCCGCATTACGGGCCGCGGCCGGCGCCAAGCGCCCGAGCATTGCCTGCACGGCCTCTGGTGTCTTAGCGGTCTGATCCGCGGTGACGTATGCAGCATGATTATCAAATCCGAGCAGCCGAGCACGTTCGGCGCGAAGCCGGGCGATCTCAAGCACGACCTGACGGTTGTCGTTGTCACCGCCGCGGATGCCGCGTGACCTGGATGCTGTCATGATGCGTTCGCGCAGTTCGCGCGATGTGAGACTCGCCAGATACGGGTGCCCGGTGGGAAGCACGAGCGTGATCAGGTACTTGCCATCCAGACCACGCTCCTTTGCGGCCTCTTCTGCCGCTGAGATCTCGCCGGCATCCAGCCCGTCGAGGTCTGCCGCATTGTCGACGACCACAGCGAGATCGTTTGTGTCTGCAAGCAAATTCTTCTCGAAGCGCGTCGTCAGCGTCGACAGTTTCTGGTTGTACTCGCGCAGCCGCGTCTTGCCTGCTTCGTCGAGCCCGGCGCCCGCCAGGGTGAACTCGGCATAGTAGCGCTCGACAAGGTAACGAGACTCTGCGTCGAGTTCGAGTTCGTCTAGCCGGCGGTAGATGTCTGCGATGCGCTCGTAGAGGGCGTGGTCGAGGCGAATCCTGTCTTCGTGCGCAGCCAATCGCGGTGCGAACTTCTCCTCGAGCTCATTCGTGAAATCGTTCGAGTCCGACGAGCTCTTGTTGAAGAAGACCTCGGCAACTCTCAGCAGCGTCTGGCCCGAGCGCTCCAATGGGATGAAGGTGTTCTTGAATGTCGGAGCATCCGTGTTCGACGTGATCGCTTCGACTTCTGCCAACTGTTCGGCGAACCCGCGCTCGAACGCCGGCTCGAAATGTTCGTCTTCGATCTCCGCGAACGGGGGAAGCTGGTACGGAAGCGTGCTCGCACTGAAAAACGGATTCGCGGTTTCGGCCATGCGATCTAGTTTATTGTTCCGGTTCGTCGCTCCCGTCCGTTCCCGTCGTAGGCTCAAATCATGGCAGTCCACGAGCGATACACCCATGGCCACCACGAAAGCGTCTTGCGCTCGCACCAATGGCGCACAGCCGAGAACTCCGCCGCGTATCTGATTCCTCACCTCTTCCGCGGTGCAAGCCTGCTCGATGTCGGCAGCGGGCCAGGCACGATCACGGTCGGCCTGGCGCGGTTGGTCGCGCCGGGCAACGTGATCGGTGTCGATACATCGCCGGCCGTCGTTGGGGATGCGAACGGGCTCGCCGTTGACAACGGCCTCGACAACCTGACATTCGCGGTCGGCAACGCATATGCGCTCGACTTCGAGAGTGACACGTTCGACATCGTGCACGTTCATCAGCTCCTGCATCATCTTGCCGATCCCGTTGCTGCGCTGCGCGAAGCACGTCGGGTGCTCAAGCCGGGCGGGATTCTCGCCGTGCGCGAAGTCGATTACGGCGGAACGATCTGGGCGCCGCCGTCTGCTGGCTTGTCGTCGTGGTTGAGCGTGTTCGAAGACGTGCTTCGTTCGGATGGCGGAGATCCACACGCGGGTCGGTCACTCAAAAAATGGGTGCTTGATGCCGGTTTCGTCGATCCGTCGAGTTCGGCGTCTGTGTGGTGCTTCGCGTCGGATGCCGAACGCGAATGGTGGGGAGGATCGTGGGCGGTGCGGGCAACAGAATCGGATTTCGCGGAGCACGCCATCGAAACGGGGCACGCGCAACTCGCCGATCTGCATGCGATGTCTGGCGCGTGGCGCGATTGGGTGGATGCTGCTGACGGCTGGTTCCTGATGCCGCACGGAGAGATCATCGCTCGAGCGTGACGTTCGGCCGGAAGCGGATGCTGCAAAGCTCGCTTTGCAAAGAATCACTTGCAAAGAACTAGTTGCAAAGAAAGCTTTGCACTGTTAGCGTTGATGCATGGACGACGAACGCGAACGGCACGACAGGCAACTCGACATGACGTCGTTGAAGGCGCTGGCGCATCCGCTTCGCGTGCAGATTCTCGACACGCTCTCTCAGTACGGCCCTGCGACCTCGAGTGGTCTTGCGGAACGACTGGGGGAGTCAAGCGGCGCAACCAGCTACCACCTTCGCCAATTGGCCAAACACGATTTCGTTCGTGAAGTCACCGGTCGAGGGTCCGCTCGGGAGCGGTGGTGGGAGCGGTCACCTGGCGGCATCAGCCTGAACACGCGAGAGGTCGCCGACACCGTGGCCGGTCGCGCTGTCACAGACACGGTGATGAGGCAGTGGCAGCAGAACAAGGAGAGTCTCGTCATGGACTTCCTGATGCACGGCCTCGACGTGCTGCCAGGCGAGTGGACGGATGTGAGCATCACCTCGAGTGCCAACCTGCGGTTGACCGTCGATCAGTTACGTGAGCTGACCGAGGACCTCAGCGCGCGGATCCTCGAATTCGCGGATCGGCATCGCGGCAGGAACGATCCAGGCTCGCGTCCCGTGCAGGTGCAGTTCAACGCATTCCCACTGATCGAGGGTGAGGAGACACCATCATGAGCGCACTGACCATCGATCGGCGAGCGCTTCCGATCATCGACCGAACGGCCATTACCCTCGGCGCAAAGCTGATCGAGTGGGGCCAGCGCAGAGTGCGGGCACGTGCCGAGTCGGCGATGATCGATGCGTATCGTGCTGACTATGTGGAACGAGTTCGCACCACTTCTGCAGTTGTCCGCCAACGTCTTCTTCCATAGCCAATGCGACTCGGTTCGGCGTTCAACCGGTTGTGGGCCGCATCGGTCGCGAGCAACCTGGCAGACGGAGTCGGCCGTACCGCCGTCCCTCTGATCGCCACGACGCTCACGCGCGACCCGCTGCTGATCTCCGCGGTAACGGCGATCGCGTTCGTGCCGTGGTTGCTGTTCGGTTTGCCGGCCGGCATGCTGATCGACCGGGTGGATCGCCGGGTCGCGATGGCGATCGCCAACGGTCTTCGCGTGCTGATGGCTCTTGTCGTGGCTCTTGCCATTACGACCGGCACGTTGACGATCTGGCTGCTGTATGGATGCATCCTGATCTGGGGCATCGGCGAGACCGTTTTCGACACGGCGACCAACGCAGTACTGCCTGCAACCGTCACATATTCGGCGCAGGACAACAGCCAACTCGAGAAGGCAAACGGCCGCATTCAGGGCGCCCAACTCGTGGTTGACACCTTCATCGGCACGCCGATCTCCGGCATCCTGTTCGCCGCCGCCATCGCGTTGCCCGTGTGGTCGACGGCCGGTGGGTTCGCGGTGAGTGCTGCCCTGGTGCTGCTGCTGCCAGCGTCGGTGGCGCGGGCAGCAGGGTCCGAATCTCCCGCCAAGCATCACGGGGCGTCGCGTCTGCTGCACGATGCTCGCGACTCGCTGTCCTTCTTAGCTCACCATCGACTGTTGCGTGGGTTGCTGATTCTGACGACCATGACCGGCGGCATGTTGGCCTTCGGTCAGGCATCCGAGTTCCTGTTCTTTCTCGACACGATGGCGGTCAAGCCGGCGCTGCTCGGGTTCGTCATGGCGGCGATCGGTGCAGGAGCCTTGGCCGGTGCGCTGACCGCAAGTCACCTGGTCGCACGCCTCGGGCGGGGCACAGTGATGCTCGGCACGACTCTGCTGGCAGGAGTGACACTCGGGCTGGTCGGAATCTCCCCGAACCTTCCACTTGCGATTGCGACCTATGCGCTGAGCGCGTTCTGCGTTTCAGTGTGGAACGTGCCGTGGAGTGCACTGCGTCAGCAGTTGATCCCTGGGGTCATGCTCGGCCGCACGATCGGATTCATGCGCAGCGTGACCTGGGGCGCCATTCCCCTCGCCACGATTGCCGGCGGGTTCGCGGCACGCGTCGACCTGCGCCTGCCATTCCTGATCGGCGGGGCAGGCGTGGTTATCGCTGTGCTCGGCGCCACCAGGCTGTTGCTGTCCATCGACGCTGCCGGCACGGTCGGCCCGGTCGGCGCGGGTAAACAGGATTCAGGCGAACTCAGTCCTCGTCGAACGGATCGGGCAGCTGCTCGACCGGGCCAGTGATCGTTGCTGAGTCCTCGCTCGGGTTGTATCGAATGATCGTGCCGTCGTCTAATTCGATCACCGGCTTCTTCTCCAGCCAGGTCAGCGTCCAACGCCAGTCTGAGGTGTCTAGCGAACCGAGATCTTCTTCGACGGTTGAAACAGCCTGCAGCACGACCTCTGGCAGGTTGGCAGGCGGAGTCTCGCCGACCGCCCATCGAGTGCCCAGTTGCATTACTTCTTCAAATCGATCTCGTATGTGAGCCAATTCGTGCGCTCTGCAACCTTGTCGTAGAGCTTCTGGGCCTCTTCATTGTCTGCAGCTGTGATCCACTGCACGACCCCGAGGCCCTTGCTGCGCCCGCGCTCAACGACCGCATCGATCAACTGCTGAGCGATGCCGGTGTGCCGTCTGTCTTCTGCGACATACAAATCGTCAATCGCGATGCTGCGATCGGCTTCCAATGGCCGGCTGAACTCTCGAAAGTGCACCAGGCCGACCAGTTCACCGTCATCGGCAGCCACAAGCACGTTCTCCTCGTGGTTGACGTCGCTCAGCCAGCTCCACAGAAGGAGCGCACGCTCGTCAGTCAGTTGCACGTTGTAAAAGCCGGCATACCCTTCGTACAACCCCAACCAGGCGAAAAAATCCCCGTCTGTTGGCGTGCGAATCGTGATCGACATTCTGCCCCCTCTATGCTGCGCCCCCAGCTGATTGTGGTCTTTGTGCTCAACGACCTTACCGCGCTGGGGTACAGCAGAGAAATAGGACACGACGAGTCGCCGCGATGGCGACCGCGATGCAGGCGAGTCGGATGCCTGCGGTTAGGCCTCCTGCACCGGTGCCAGGACGATATCGGTGACCGACAACTTTGGCCCGGCAACAAATGTTAGCTCGGCGATCCGTCCGACCGCTTTCAGGTCGTTTGCCGCCAAAGCGAGTGCTTCGAGTTGTTCCTCTGTGCCCGAGATGGTCGCAGAGCTGACGGCGGCTTTCTGGGACACTTTGGCGTCGGTCTTGGCTCGGCGGATGCCGATCAGCGCGTGCCCGGCGACCGCAAGCACGGGCATCCGTGCCGCTGCAGACGGCAGGCCGTCTGCCTCTGGAACAACGCCGTGTGCCGTTGGCCATGCTGCCAGGTGGACTGAATCGCTGTTGAACCACGACCACGCCTCCGCTGTTGCAAACGGCACAACCGGAGCGAAGAGCCTGAGTAGCGTTGACAGTGCGATGCGCAGCGCCGCCACTGCAGAAGCCTGCTCGGCATCCGTCACGCCTTCGCTGCCGTATGCGCGTTCCTTGACCAGTTCGAGGTAGTCATCGCAGAACGTCCAGAAGAACGGTTCTGCGATCTCGAGTGCCCGAGCGTGATCGTAGCCGTCGAGGGCGGCGGTCACGTCGGTCACCACCTGTGCCAACGTGTCGAGCATGCTCAGGTCCAGTGCTGCCGTCGGCGTCGCATCGGCGGCGGCCGGGAAGCTGAGGATGAACTTCGCTGCGTTGAGGATCTTGATGGCAAGACGCCGGCCGATCTTGATCTGCGTCGGGTTTTGCGGGTCGAAGGCTGCATCGGTGCCGAGCCGGCTCGACGCAGCCCAGTAGCGCACAGCGTCAGAGCCGTGTTGGGCGAGGATGTCGGCAGGCGTGCTCACGCTGCCCTTGGACTTCGACATCTTCTTGCGGTCTGGATCGAGGATGAAGCCAGACAGCGCGGCGTTCTTCCATGGCGACGTGCCGCGCTCGAGCTCGGAGCGCAGCAAGGTCGAGAACAGCCAGGTGCGGATGATGTCCTGCCCTTGTGGCCGCAGGTCGTACGGGTAGACCGCCGCAAACAGGTCAGGGTCGTTCAGCCAGCCACCCGCGAGCTCCGGCGTCAGGGATGACGTCGCCCAGGTGTCCATAATGTCGATTTCGCCGCGGAAGCCACCTGGAACGCCACGCTGGCTCTCGTCGTAGCCTGGGGCGGCATCCGAGGCAGGGTCGACGGGCAGTTGGTCGACGCTTGGCAGAATCGGATTATCGAAGTCGGCTTCACCGTTCTCGTCGAGCGGATACCACACCGGGATCGGCACCCCGAAGAATCGCTGGCGCGAGATCAGCCAGTCGCCGGTGAGGCCACCGACCCAGTTCTCGTATCTCACGCGCATGAACTCGGGATGCCACGCAAGGTCCTTTCCGTGCTCGATCAACCGGTCGCGCAGTTTCTCGTCTCGTGCGCCGTTGATGATGTACCACTGACGGGTTGAGACGATCTCAAGCGGCCGGTCGCCCTTCTCGTAAAACTTCACTGGGTGGGTGATGTTCTTGGGCTCACCATCGAGGTCGCCGGAGGCTCGCAACTGCTCGACAACGGCCTGCTTGGCAGAGAACACGGTCTTGCCTGCCAACTGCGCGTACGCGTTTCGACCAGCATCCGATTCGATCCATTCCGGCGTCTCAGCCGAGATGCGGCCATCGAAGCCCAGGATCGTTCTGTTCGGCAGATCCAGTTCCCGCCACCAGACCACGTCGGTGAGGTCACCGAACGTGCAGATCATGGCGATGCCGCTTCCCTTGTCCATCTGGGCAAGATGGTGGGCGACGACGGGCACCTCGACGTCGAAGACGGGCGTGCGCACCGTCGTGCCGAACATGGCTTGATAGCGTTCGTCGTTCGGATGCGCCACCAGCGCAACGCAGGCCGGCAGGAGTTCGGGACGGGTGGTCTCGATGTAAACGGGTGCGTCAGCGCCGTGGAAGGCTACGCGGTGATACGCGCCGGGCTGATCGCGGTCCTCGAGCTCGGCCTGGGCAACGGCAGTGCGGAACGTCACATCCCAGAGCGTTGGCGCCATCGCCTGGTACGCCTCACCGCGTTCCACGTTATTCAGGAACGCGTGCTGCGATGCGCGAAGCGACTCGCGTCCGATCGTGCGGTATGTCTGTGTCCAATCCACGGACAGTCCGAGCGCGCGCCACACGGCTTCGAACTGCTTTTCGTCTTCGACGGTGAGCTTCTCGCACAGGTCGATGAAGTTGCGGCGCGAAATCGGCTTCTGGTCTGCCGCCTTCGTGCTCTTGTTGTCTCCGCCCTCGAACGGCGGCGTGAAGTCTGGATCAAAAGGAAGCGACGGGTCGCAACGCACCCCGTAGTAGTTCTGCACCCTGCGCTCGGTTGGCAGCCCGTTGTCGTCCCAGCCCATCGGGTAGAACACATTCTTGCCGCGCATCCGCTGGTATCTGGCCATCAGGTCGGTGTGCGTGTAACTGAAAACGTGTCCGATGTGCAGCGAGCCGGATGCTGTCGGCGGGGGAGTATCGATCGAGTACAGACAGTCGCGATCGCTTGCCGACAGCGCAGCATCCCGATCGAACGCATACGTGCCTTCGGTCTGCCAGATCTCGCCCCACTTGGCCTCGAGCCCTTCGAGTGCCGGTTTGTCGGGAACCGTTTGGTTGGTTTGCGGTGCCGATGTCGGCTGTGTCTGGTGGGCGTC
>DATMTC010000543.1:0-3427 GCA_035565115.1 Microbacteriaceae bacterium
TCGATCACGACAACCGGCAGGTCGCTCTCGACGGCCGCGCCGAACAGATCGGCGAGCTGGGTTTCGCCAGTGACGGTTCCGCCGTCGTTGTGGATCACCTTCGACAGGTCGGTTTCTGATGCCTTCACCTGCCGCATCACATCCCGGTCGCGCACAACGCCGAGGTACCGGCGCCCATCGCCGACCACGAACGCTGCCGAGGTCTGCAGATCGCGCATCACGCGCAGCGCAGCACGGGGGCCGGCCGCGACCGAGACAAGCGCCTTCACGGGCTCCATCACACTGGATGCCGTCAGAACACGGGCACGGTCGACATCCTGAACGAACTGGGCGACGTAGTCGTTGGCCGGGTCGGTGAGGATGTCTTCAGGCGTTCCAACCTGCACGATGCGCCCGTCGCGCATCACGGCGATGCGGTCGCCGAGGAACATCGCCTCGTTCAAGTCGTGCGTGATGAACACGATCGTCTTGCCGAGCTCTGCCTGCAACTCAACGAGCTGCTCCTGCATTTCGCGCCGGATCAGTGGGTCGAGCGCAGAGAACGCCTCGTCCATGAGCAGGATGTCGGTGTCTGCCGCGAGCGCTCTGGCCAAGCCGACGCGCTGCTGCATTCCGCCTGACAGCTGCGCAGGGAGCTTGTCTTCCCATCCTTCGAGTCCGACGCGCCGCACCCAGTGCAGAGCGCGCTCGCGCCGCTCTGCAGCAGGAACGCCTTGCACCTCAAGGCCGTACGCAGCATTGTCGAGCACGGTGCGGTGCGGCATCAGGGCGAAGTGCTGGAACACCATGGAAACGTTGCGCTTGCGCACCTCCCTCAGCTGCTTGGGGGGGATGCCGCTGATCGGGTTGCCTGCGATGTTCACTGAGCCTGATGTCAGTTCGAGCAGACCGTTGAGCATGCGGATCAGCGTGGACTTGCCCGATCCCGAGAGCCCCATCACGACGAAGATCTCGCCCTGCTTCACGTCAAAGGATGCGTCGATGACTGCAGCGGTACCCATTGAACTCAGGGATGCGCGCTCAGTGCCTGCCAGCAACCGCTTGACGACTTCGTGCGGTCGGCGTCCGAACACTTTATACAGATTCTTTGCCTGGACGGCAATGTTTTCGGTCACGTTTTCTCCGCAAGCGCGCACCACGAGACGACTGCCTCGGGTCGCAGCTTTCGTTATTCACGGCCGGGTCGCAGCGCATGCGGTGGACGCAACCTCAAGCGCGGACACGCGCGACATGCGTTCGCCGCCGGGGTGATCGTGGGATCGCCGCCAACGCCATCGGACCATACGCCCACAAATCCGACGCGGCGCAGATTCACGGGCGGCTAATCGCTATGCGGATTAGTCACTGCGCGGATCTGCATCACGGCGATCTTGCGGTCGCGGACTGGTTCTCGGTCGGAAGACCGTCTCCCACCGTATCAAAGGTCATGTGCCTCATGCGGGGGCAGACAGTATCTTCGCGCCGCTATTCGTCGACTTTCGCGACCGCACATCACCGGCCTCATGCACATCTCAGCCGTCATCGGTCGTTACGGTTTCGTTATACGCAGCGCCGATTCGACCGGCGCATCGACGTGCTGGGGCAGGTTGAGCGGAAAGTGGCAGGCTACGCGATGCTGCACGAGCGTCGTCTGATCCGGCGACGCTGCGAGTTCGGTGCTCCCGCCACCGACCTGCAACGGGGGTTCGACACGTGCACAGATCTCCTGAGCGATCGGGCAGCGAGTGCGAAACCGGCATCCGCTCGGCGGGTTCATTGCCGAAGGCAACTCGCCCCGCACCCCGAGTTTCGCCTTTTTCTTCTCGACGATCGGGTCGGCGATCGGGATTGTGTCGATCAAGCCGCGGGTATACGGATGCTGGGGTGCAGCATAAACCTCGGCCGCCCGCCCGATTTCGACCAGCTTGCCGAGGTACATCACGGCGATCACGTCGGACAGATAGCGCACGACTGACAGGTCGTGGCTGATGAAGAGGTAGGTCAGTTCGCGCTCACGCTGCAGTTGTTTCATCAGGTTGAGAATCTGCGCCTGAATCGACACGTCGAGGGCTGAGACCGGCTCGTCGGCCACGATCAGCCCTGGCTGCAGGGCCAGCGCCCTTGCCAGTCCGATGCGTTGGCGTTGACCGCCCGAGAATTCGTGCGCGTACCGCTCGGCCGCCTGACGAGGCAGCCCGACATCCTCGAGCAGCTCATCAACCCGTTTATTGCGATCCCTGGTCGTGCCGACATGCTGGATGTCGAGCGGCTCACGCAGGATTGCGCGCACACGCATCCGCGGGTCGAGCGACGCATACGAATCCTGGAACATGAACTGCACGTTTCTGCGGCTCTCCTTGCGCTCGGCGCCGCGGCGTTTGTCCAGCCGCTTTCCGCGGAACAGGATCTCCCCGCTGGTCGGCGAGTCCAACGCGACGATCAGGCGCCCGAGCGTCGTCTTTCCGCAACCCGATTCGCCGACGAGTCCCACCGTGCGACCGCGTGGGATCACGAAGCTGGCGCCTGCCACCGCGCTGATCGCACCGATCTTGCGCCGCAGGACAGCTCCTGAGGTGACCGGGAAGTTTTTGACGAGGTCGTTGACCTGCAGCAGCGGTGTGCCGTCTGCCGGGATGAAACGCGTCGGCGCAACCCAGCTGCGGGCATCCGCCGGTGTCGCAGGGGTTGCGAGGGCTCGCTCGCGCACCAGCTCCTCCTGCGATGGCAGCGGTCGAGTTCTTGGCACGAAACAGGCGTACTGCTGCGTGCCGTCTTCGTGTTCGATCGTGTCGAAATGCGGCACCTCGGCTCGACACCGGTCGACGGCGAAGCGGCAGCGCGGCGCGAACCGGCAGGCTGGCGGCGGCTCGGTCAGATCGGGCGGCAGCCCAGGGATCGAATACAGTTTCTCGCCCGTTCCCGCGATGCGTTCTGGCAGCGCCTCGAACAGCGCTTCCGTATAGCGATGCTTCGGTTCGGCGAACAAGGTTGCCGTGCCTGCCACCTCGGCCACCTTGCCTGCATACATGACCACGACCCGGTCTGCGCGACCGGCGATGACTCCCAGGTCGTGTGTGACCAGGATCACGGCCATCCCGAGCTCATGCCGAAGCCGGTCGATCAGTTCCAGAATCTGCTTTTGGACTGTCACGTCCAACGCTGTTGTCGGCTCATCGGCGATCAAGAGCTTCGGCTGACAGATCAGTGCCATCGCGATCATCACCCGCTGGCGCTGCCCGCCGGAGAGCTGGTGCGGATAGGCCTTCATGCGACGCTCAGGGTTGGGGATGCCTACCAGGTCAAGCATCTCGAGGACCGGCCCCCGCGCCTTTGCCATCGTCATGCCACGATGCAGAATCAGTGGTTCCGACACCTGTTCGCCAATCGTCTGCACGGGATTCAGCGATGTCATCGGGTCTTGGAAGATCATCCCGATTTCGCCACCGCG
>DATMTC010000544.1:0-8826 GCA_035565115.1 Microbacteriaceae bacterium
TCACTTTCACCTGGGCGACCTTGCCCGCCTTCGGCGTTGCACCGTCACCGGCCTGCCCGGTCGACGCACAGCCGGCTAAAGCGAGTGCGCTGGCGGCGCTGAGCGCGACGATGGCGATGCTGAACCTACTTGGCGGCATACGGTGTGCTCCTTGGTGTTGGCGGCTGTGCGGTGCTTGGCTGGGCGTCGGCCGAGTCGATGCGGCGTAACTTCGTGAGTCGGCGGTGTCCGCGCAGGCCGAACGCCAGCAAAACGAGTGCTGCGACGGCAGCTGCGATGGGCAGGTAGAGCTTCCACAGGAGTGCCTCGCTCGCCGCGGCGGATGCCTGTGCGATCGCCGCTGATGCCGCCGTGACCCAGCCGTTGGTCATGCTCCAGGCATCCGACGTACCGCTGGAAGACGTGCCGTTGGAAGATGTGCCGCTGGAAGATGTGCCGCTGTCTGGTGCCGAGAAAGTGCGAGGAGACGGCAAGCCGCCGTCGGAGATCGTGATGACCGTGTCTGCGGTTGATTTCGCGTCAAGCAGCTGACCGTTCACACTCCACAGTGTTCTGGTGACGCGTTCCCGCCAGGTCGCCGTGAACGGTCCAGGGTTCGACTGCGCGTCGACTCCGACAGGAAGGCGGCCGCCTTCCAGCGCAACGAGATCGTCGATGGTCACCGTCTTCGGGTGATGAGCTGGCGTGATCGTGGCCGAGGCACGCCAGCGGTCGGCCACCATGCCCGCGTGCTGCGTTGTCGTGCGCTGCGCGTCATTGAACGTCACAGGCGTGCGCACCCCGTCGCGCTCGACGACCAGGGTGACCGAGTTCCCTGCAGTGTGCAGAGACGCCGTACCGCCGCCCACCAACCGTGCCTGTGCTGAGGGACCGGCTGTGGCTGTAGCGGGTACCGCCACGGCCAGGATGATGGCCGCCGCGGCCAGTGCAGCCGCGATGCCGAGTTGGAGCCGGGGAACCTGGATGCCGCGCGGCCGGCGTTTGATCGGCCACAGGCAGTACGCGAGCACCGGGATCAAGTAGCACAGCCATCCAATGACCTCAACCACGCGAGGATCGGCGGGAATGCCAAGAACGCCGGTGATCAATGCGGCCTGTACCGAGCCTGTCGGGGCGAGCCAGGAGAGATCGATCGTGTTTTGCTGACCAATCGACAGCCAGCCGGCTTCATGTGCCGTTCGCAGCATGCTGACGACGAGGCCTGCCGCGACGAAGACGAGGAAGACGCCCGTGATCTTGAAGAACTTGCCAAGGTTGAGTTTGACTCCGCCACGGTAGATGCCGATTCCGATACCGATCGCGATACCGATTCCGATCACTGCGCCGGCGACGGCGGCCGGTGTGCTCGTCGACGATTGGAACGTGGCGAGAAGGAAGACGGAGGTTTCGAAGCCCTCTTTGAGAACTGCGAGAAACGCCATCCCCGCCAGCGCGAGGGCGGTTCCATCGCCAAGCGCTGCGGATGCCGACGCCTCGAGTTCGCGGCGCATGCCACGAGCGTGCGTGTTCATCCACACGATCATCCCGGTGACGAACACGATGGCGACGGCGCCGATGATCGTCTCCATCGCTTCTTGCTGGGCCTGCGGCAGACTCGCCGACACCAGCTCGAGTGCCACGCCGACGCCGACGCTCATCAGAATCGCGGCGATGACGCCAATCCACATGGAGCGCAGAGAGTGTCCGTTGCGCTTGAGGAACGCCGCGATGATCCCGACGATCAATGCGGCCTCGAGGCCCTCGCGAAGGCCGATCACGAGGGTTGCGAGCACGGGTTGCCTTGTCTTTCGGGCGCGGGGGAGACAGCGTGAGCTGCGAGTCGGCTGGGGGAGCGCATCGGCCATTGCTGTTGAATGATCGACGCTACGATTGGTAAGCCTAACCTTACTTGGATGCTGTCACAAGTGGACCCGTCTGTATGCGAGGCGATCGTAGACTTGTGTCATGGCTTCCCGCGTGCTGAATCTGGTTCTGCTGTTGTGCGTCGGGGCCGTGTTCGGGATGATCGGCACCGTCGCCCACCAATCAACGTTCGAGGTGTTGTCCTTCGCGGTTCCGTGGGGAATCGTGGTGGGGCTGCTCGGCATCACCTGCCTGCTTGCCGGCATCCGTCTGGTCACGACGGACAGGATGCCCACGCTGCTTGCCGCCGTCGGCGTGCTTGCCGCCATTGCCCTGTTCTCGTTCAAGAGCGCAGGCGGATCCGTGCTTGTGCCAGACAACGCACTCGGCAAAGTGTGGGTTATCGCCCCGGTGATCATCGCGGCCGTCGTTGTGGCGTGGCCTCGGCTCAGCGGCCGCGCTGGGGGCCGACCGGCTCAACAGGCGATCGGTGAGCGCGTAAACTGAAAGCCCGTCTTCAGGTGAAGGGAAACCAGCCGCAGTGACCTACGTGATCGCTCTGCCGTGCGTCGATCTGAAAGATCGAGCATGCGTTGACGAGTGTCCAGTCGATTGCATCTACGAGGGTGAGCGCTCGCTGTATATCCACCCGGATGAGTGCGTGGACTGCGGTGCGTGCGAGCCGGTGTGTCCGGTGGAGGCCATCTACTACGAAGACGACCTGCCGAGCGAGTGGGCTGACTACTACAAGGCGAACGTCGAGTTCTTCGACGACCTCGGCTCGCCAGGGGGCGCGGCCAAGACCGGCGTCATCCCCAAGGATCACCCACTGATCGCCGCGTTGCCTCCCCAGCAGCAGAGCTGAACCGGCAGACGTGAGCCGCGGAATGCGCGACCTGCCAGATTACCCGTGGGATGCCATGGCGCCATATGCGGCGCGCGCCGCCGAGCATCCGGACGGAATCGTCGATCTGTCTGTTGGATCTCCGGTCGACCAGACTCCGCAGCTGATCCGCACGGCGCTTGCCGATTCGACAGACGCGCACTCCTACCCGCAAACGGCCGGAACGCCCGCGCTGCGCACGGCAATCATCGAATGGTTCGCGCGCAGACGCGATGTGCATGGCCTCGAGGAACGCAACGTGCTGCCGACGATCGGGTCGAAGGAGCTGGTCGCGCTCGTACCACTCATGCTCGGGCTTGGCGAAGGCGACGTCGTCGTGCACCCGCGTGCCGCATATCCGACGTATGCGATTGGCGCTTCCATCGCAGGTGCCACGTCCATTGCGTCTGACGACCCTGCCGAGTGGCCTGCGAACACCAAGCTGATCTGGCTGAACAGTCCGGGCAACCCAGACGGTCGTGTGCTTGATGTCGACCAGCTGCGCACCGCACGCCTCCGGGCGGCCGAGTTGGGCGCCGTCATCATCAACGACGAGTGCTACGCAGAACTCGGCTGGGAGGGACGCTGGGCAACCGAGCCCATTCCGAGCATTCTGGATGAGCGGGTCACGGGCGGCGACCGATCGAATGTGCTTGCCATCTATTCGCTCAGCAAGCAGTCGAACATGGCCGGGTATCGTGCGGCATTCGCGGCAGGATGCGGTCGGCTGATTTCGCGGCTGCTCACGGTGCGCAAGCATGCGGGGTTGATGGTGCCTGCACCGTTGCAGACGGCGATGGCCGTCGCGCTCGGCGATGACGCTCACGTGGCTGCCCAGCGCGAGCGCTACCGTGCCAGGCGGAACCTTTTGAAGCCCGCGCTCGAATCGGCGGGCTTTCGCATCGACAACAGCGAGGCCGGACTGTATCTCTGGGCGACCCAGGGCGTCGACGCATGGACCAGCATCGATCGCCTCGCGGAGCTTGGCATCCTTGCCGGCCCCGGCACGTTCTACGGCGAGTTCTACCCGGAACACGTGCGGCTGTCGCTGACGGCGACGGATGAGCGCGTGGCGGCGGCCGCAGCGCGTTTGAGTGGGTAACGCTTGCACAGCATCCGGTCGGATCTGAGACAATCACCAAAGCCGGAGCACATTCGTTGGCGGATGCAACAGTAGCTGTGCTTTGCCAATAGGCTGTAATCGCACTCTTTCGACGCGCCGTCCACGACTCGGCACCGTCACCCAGCCACCGAACACAAGACATCAGGCAATCCACCCAAGGAGGCGTTGTGAGCGAAAGCGGCGCAGAGCGAAACACCGGCGACGAGTCGAAGGCAACGCTGAATTATCCTGGCGGCACTGCCGAGTTCCCGATCAACGCAAGCACGCAGGGTGCCTCGAGCATCGATTTTTCGACACTGACGAAGCAGACCGGGCTCACGTCGCTCGACTATGGATTCGTCAACACGGCGCCCACGCGTTCGGAGATCACGTACATCGACGGCGACGAAGGGATTTTGCGTTACCGCGGATACCCGATCGAACAGGTGGCGCAGAACTCGTCATTCCTCGAGGTTGCCTGGTTGCTCATCTACGGCGAACTTCCAACGCCGAGCGAGCTGTCCGACTTCGATGAGCGCATCCGGCGGCACACCCTGCTGCACGAAGATCTCAAACAGTTCTTCGACGCGTTGCCCCACGACGCGCATCCGATGTCCGTTCTCTCCAGCGCGGTGTCGGCCCTGTCCACGTTCTACCAGGACTCGCTGAGCGTGCAGGACCCGGAAGCGATCGAACTGTCGACCATCCGCCTGCTCGCCAAGATGCCGGTGATCGCTGCATACGCGCACAAGAAGAGCCTCGGTCAGGCGTTCCTGTACCCGGACAACTCGCTGAGCTTCGTCGACAACTTCCTTCGCCTGAACTTCGGCAACATGGCGGAGTCATACGAGATCGATCCTGTTGTCTCCAGCGCGCTTGAGCGGTTGCTGATCTTGCACGAGGACCACGAGCAGAACGCCTCGACGTCGACCGTGCGCCTGGTCGGTTCGACCCAGGCGAACCTGTTCGCATCCGTCTCCGCCGGAATCAACGCACTCTACGGGCCGCTGCACGGTGGGGCGAACGAGGCGGTGCTCGACATGCTCGCCGCGATCAAAGAGTCCGGCGACGGCGTGCAGCGATTCGTCGAGCGCGTGAAGAACAAGGAAGACGGTGTGAAGCTCATGGGCTTCGGACACCGCGTATATAAAAACTTCGATCCCCGGGCAAAACTGGTCAAAGAGAGCGCAGACGCAGTCCTCGAAGCACTCGGCGTGCACAACGATCTGCTCGACATCGCCAAGGAGCTCGAAGCCGTCGCGCTCGACGACGACTACTTCATCTCGCGCAAGCTCTACCCCAACGTGGACTTTTACACCGGCGTCATCTACAAGGCGATGGGCTTTCCAACCAGGATGTTCACGGTGCTATTCGCGATCGGCCGCCTGCCAGGGTGGATCGCCCACTGGCGTGAAATGAACACAGACCCAGCGACGAAGATCGGACGCCCACAGCAGCTGTATGTCGGCTCGGCAGCACGCGATTGGCCGCAGCGAGCCTCCGACGGGCTCAGGGACCGTTAGGACGAAGCGTTAGCGTGTCCTCGGCTGCCTTCTTCACTGCGGAGGCGCTGAACGGCCACGCGCGCGTCTTGTTGTGCTGCCAGAGCGGTGTTTGATCCACGTAGTTCGGGTGGAACGCGTGGCCTGACGCGCCGGTGAGGTTGATCCAGGTCGAGTCATCCCAGTCGGCCAGGTCGACAACCTGGCGCATCGACGGCACCCAGTTGACCTCGTAACCGACCGAGGCATCCCAGCCGACGGCATTCACGACAGACGACGCTCCGCCAACGGGGTACGGACCGCGGTTGAACAGCCACTCGATCGGCGCGATCCCAGACTCGCCGAAACTCGCGTTTGTCAGTTCGAGGGTGTGGATGCTATCCCAGCGCCACCCCGATGGGTCCGAGCCCATGCGATCGGCGGCTTCGGCGGCCGCCTTCTTTGCGGCGTACGCGAACATCTCGTCGCGGTTTGCAACGCCGAGTTTCGCATCGGTCCACCACGGCGAATCCGCTTGCGATGCCAGGGCGCCGACAACCTGGAACCACCGGTCGCCGCCGGCTGGCGGGGTGGATGCCGGCAGCTTGCGCGCGAAGGCATCCTGCAGCAGATTGCGCCAGAAGATGTTGAAGTATGCAGCAGGGGCACTGTCGGCGTCGTCGTGGAAGTTCCAGGTCTTCAGCAGGTCGATCGCCTCGCCTGCAGCACCGGAGAGGTGGAGCTTCACCAGCAGCGGCACGAGCGTCGCAGCATTGGCGTCGTAGCTGTCTGCCTGCACAGACGCCATGTTCGCAACGGTCAGCTTCGTGCCATTGTCGAAGAAGGCCTGCAGGCGGTTCGTGATCTGATTGGCGCGGTAGCCTGAGTCCCAATCCTGAGTGATCATGACGGGATATTCTGGACCGACCGCGGCATTGTTCGCCGTTGCGATGAACCCCTTCTGCGGGTTGAAAACGCTCGGAAGCTGATCGAACGGAACATAGCCTGACCAGCCGTATGCGCTGCTCCATCCTGGCTGCGGCGTTGTGCCGTCTCCCTGCTTGCGGATCGGCACCGAGCCAGGCGCTTGGTAACCGATGTTGCCCTTCGTGTCTGCGTAGATGAGGTTCTGGCTCGGCACATCGAACAGCTTCGCTGCTGCGCGGAATCCGTTCCAGTCAGTTGCAGAGTCCAGGGCGAAGATCGCCTCGGCCGTGTGCCCAGGTGTGAGAGCGGTCCATTGCAGTGCGAGCTGGTATTTTCCGGCAGGCACTCCGTCATGCTTCTTTGTGAAGCTCTTCGCGATCGTGCCGTAATTGGAGGTGAGTCCCGTGACAATGGGTCCGTGATTGGTCGATTTGACCGTCAGTCTGACCGGTTTGCCTCCTGCGACCTTGATGGTCTCGTTGCGCACGGCAAACGGCACGATCGCCCCGTCGTATTCGTAACCCTTCTTCGTCACCTTCTCCAGGAACAGATCAGCGACGTCTGGACCGAGGTTCGTGAAGCCCCATGCAATCGACTGGTTGTGCCCGATGACGACACCAGGGAGGCCGGAGAAACTGAACCCGGCCACATCGAACGGGCACGTCGCTGACACGGTGGCGCAGTGCAGGCCGACCTGGTACCAGACGCTCGGCTCGGCAGGGCCGAGGTGAGGGTCGTTGGCCAGCAGTGGCTTGCCGCTTGCGGTGTGTGCGCCAGAGACCACCCAGGAGTTCGACCCGATGCCGTTGCCTGCCGGCCCGAGCAACTCGGGAACGGCTGCAAGAGCCGACTTCAACTCGGTCAGCGGCCCGAGCGCATCCGTCGTCTGTTGCGTGATCGTGCTCGACGTCGCTGCACGGCTCGCATCAGCAGTCACAGCCGTGTCCTCGCCGCCTCCAAGCGGCGTGATGGTCGGATGCTGGGCATACGGATACGACGGATGCAACTGTCCGATCTGCTCAGGCGAAAGCTTCGTCGCCAGCAATGCCCGGTCGATCTCGTCATCGAGATTCGAGCGCAGATCCCATGCCATGGCCTTCAGCCAGGCGACGGAATCGGCTGGCGTCCACTTCTCGGGGCTGTACCCGGAGTTCTGAAGCCCAAGAACTGCGTACTCGAGTGAGAGATCCGCGCCCTTGTGCGTCTTCAGGTATGCGTTCACGCCGTCGGCATATGCCTGGTAGTACGACAGTGAGGTCTTGTCCATCGCTTTGACCTCTTGCTCGGCGACGGTGCGCCAGCCAAGCGTGCGGATGAACTCATCCGTGCCGACCTGCGATGCGCCGAAGAGTTCTGCGAGCCTGCCGGAGGTGACGTGCCTGCGAAAATCCATCTCCCAGAACCGGTCTTGTGCGTGAACGTAGCCCTCTGCCATGAACAGGTCGTGAGAGGTCTCGGCAGTGATCTGCGGGATCCCTGCGTTGTCACGCTGAACGGTGACCGGCTTGGTGAGCCCAGGAAGGTCGATCTCGCCGGAGAGCTTCGGGAACGAGCGCGTGACCGTCCAGAACCCGAGTGCACCAGCAACGAGTGCGAGCGTAACGATCACAACAACGACGATGCCGAGAAACCGCCAGAATGGATGCCTGCGGCCGATGCGCGGCGCGTCTGTGCCCACGTCACTCCCTCGTGATTCTCTCAGCTTGCTGGCCATCGTATCGGACCAACGCGCGGCACACGTCGAGCGCTGAAAGGGGAGGGGCAGGGAGCTACGCGTGCAGCACGGAATTAAGCTCGACGCCGCTGCCGCTACGCTGCAGCACCTCGACAGCACCGGTGATCGAATTTCGCCTGAAAAGCAGATTCGGAACGCCGGAAAGCTCGACAGCCTTCACCGTTCGGGGGCCGCCATCCGCGCCGGGTGCAGCCCCGACCACGATGACCTTCGTGCCGGCGGTCACATACAGTCCCGCCTCGACCACGCAGTCGTCTCCGATCGAGATGCCGATTCCGGAATTGGCCCCGAGCAAGGCGCGCTCGCCGATCGACACGCGTTGCGTTCCGCCGCCGGAGAGCGTGCCCATGATGGATGCTCCGCCGCCGATGTCAGATCCGTCGCCGACCACGACGCCCTGCGAGATGCGACCCTCGATCATCGATGTTCCGAGCGTTCCGGCGTTGTAGTTCACGAAGCCCTCGTGCATGACGATCGTGCCAGGCGACAGATGAGCACCGAGGCGAACCCGCGAGGCATCCGCGATTCGCACCCGATCTGGCGACACATAGTCGAGCAGCCGGGGAAACTTGTCGAGTCCGCTGACCTGGATGCCTGCGCGCTGCAACGCTGGTCGCAACCGGTCGAAGTCATGCGGATGCACGGGTCCGGCGTTCGTCCATGCCACGGTCGGTAGCTGGCCGAAGATGCCATCGAGATTGACGGTGTTGGGCCGAACCAGAAGGTGGGACAGCAGGTGAAGCCGCAGGTACGCATCCGATGTGGATGCAGGCGGCCGGGAGAGTGTGATCTCGACGGTGACGACATCGACGTGAACATTCCGTCGTGCATCATCGCCTGTGAGTGCTTCCAGCTC
>DATMTC010000545.1:0-1796 GCA_035565115.1 Microbacteriaceae bacterium
GCGTGCGCATGCTGAGCCTGAACCGGCCACGCGTGCAGCACCCCGGGCATCCGCGCCGAGATGTCGTCCGTGTACTGCGCCTGACCTGTCACGTGCAGCTGTGCGCTCTCGTGCGGTGCAGGTGTTCCGACGATCGGATGCGCCGGACGCTCAGATAGTGAACTCATGGCGAGCCTCCTGAACCTCGTTCGCCTGGCCTTCGCCGGCCTGATTTTCGGTCGCTGACGTGGCCGCCCTGGTCACGAACAGCTTGGAGAGCGCCCGTGACAGCATGATACGTCTGTAGGATGCGCTGGCTCGGTGATCGTCCATCGGGGTGCCCTCGCCGCCGAGCACTGCGGATGCCCGCGCGACGGTGTCCGCATTCCACGGCCGGCCGATCAGCGCCTGCTCGGTCGCCGTCGCGCGCAGCGGAGTCGCAGCGACGCCACCGAGGCCAATCCGCACGTCGGTGACGATGCCGTCGTCGATATCGAGGGCGAACCCGATCGCCACGCTCGAGATGTCATCGAAGCGGCGCTTGGCAATCTTGTGGAACGCGGTGATGCCTGCAAGCGGCAGCGGAATGCGGATGGCGCGGATCAGCTCATCCGGTCTGCGAACGGTCTGCCGGTAACCGGTGAAGTATTCGGCGAGCTCGACCTCGCGTTCGCCGTGCGTTGAGGCCAGTACCAGCCTGGCGCCGAGCGCGAGAAGCGCGGGTGGGGTGTCACCGATCGGCGAACCCGTGCCAAGGTTGCCGCCCATGGTCGCCCGGTTGCGGATGAGTCTGGACGCGAACTGCGGAAACAGCTCGGCAAGCAGCGGAACGCGGCCGTCAAGCATCCGTTCGATCTCGGAGAGCGACAGGCCGGCGCCGATCTCGATCTGGTCCTGGGTCGTCTCGAGCACGCGAAGTTCGGGGATGCGGTCGATTGCGATGACCAGCGGCACCCTTCGACCGCGCAGGTTCACCTCGACACCCCAGTCGGTTGAGCCTGCCACGAGCACACCGGTCGGATTCTCTGCGAGCAGCTCGAGGGCATCCGCAAGCGCCTGCGGCCGCACGAAGCGCCCGTCGGCACCGGTGATGTCGGTCGGAACCGGCTCAGGTGCAGGCTGCGAGCGCCGCGTGGCCAGAGCATCGTCGTCCGCAGGGTCGCCGAGCGCATACGCGGCATCCCGGATCGGCCGGTATCCGGTGCACCTGCACAAGTTGCCGCTGAGCGCGTGCAGGTCGAATCCGTTCGGTCCGTGCTCTGATGTTCCGTGCTCCGATGCTGCGTGCGCCGAGGTTCCGTGTTCTGGGCTCGAGCCCGCGTCGGATTCGGCGTCATTCGCCGAGGCTGCTGCGTGCTCGCTTCTGCCTGGCCGATAGAACTCCGCCGCCATGCTGCAGGCGAAGCCCGGGGTGCAATATCCGCACTGCGAGCTGCCGCCTGCCGCGAGCTCTGCTTGCACCGGATGCATGCAGTCTGGCGTGCCAAGCCCCTCCGACGTGACGACTTCTCCTCCGTCGAGCGCTGCGACCGGAACGAGGCACGAGTTGACGGCCGTCCAGGCGGTGCCGCCGGAGCCGTCTGGTTGCGCGATCATGACGGCGCACGCGCCGCACTCGCCCTCAGCGCATCCCTCTTTACTGCCGGTCAGCCCGTTACCGCGAAGCCAATCGAGTGCTGTCGTGTGCGAGCCTGCGCCGTCGAGCGAACGGCGCTGGCCGTTCACAGTGATAGAGGCGGCAGGCGCATGCGCTGCCGCAGCCCGGGCTGCCTGGCCCGTCGCCGCGTTGCCGGTCGTCATTGACTGGTTCATTCGGT
>DATMTC010000546.1:0-1971 GCA_035565115.1 Microbacteriaceae bacterium
CATGGCACGCGTCAATGCGATCGCGAAACACTTGAAAGCGCAACCGGGGGAGACCCGCACCCTGCCGCAGTTGCGTGCGGACATTCTCGCCGACCTGCTCACCGGTAGCGGCACCGAGTATGCGGTGAAAGCCGACGTTGCCGTCACCGTGCCCGTGCTCACCGTGATGGGTGTCGATCAGACGGGTGCGCAGGTGGATGCCAGCCGGTTGCAGCCGGGGGATTTGAATGGGTATGGTCCGATTGATCCGGTCACGGCGCGCCGGTTGGCTGGGTCGGCGCCGTCGTTTCACCGGATCCTGACCGCGCCGGTGACCAGCGCGATCCTGGATTTGGATCGGGCGACGTATCGGCCGCCGGCGGATTTGAAACGGTGGATCCGGCTGGTGCAACCGGTGTGCGCGTTCCCCGGTTGTGGGCGTCTTGCCGCCGAGTGCGACATTGATCACGGTCTCGACTGGGTTTACGGCGGAAAAACCGCCGACACGAATCTGGCACCGATGTGCGAAGGCGATCATCGGGTGAAACACAAAACGAAGTGGAAGATGCGCCGCAACCCGGACGGGACCATCCACTGGACCAGCCCAACAGGACGAGAACATGACCAAGACCCACCACCCTTTTAGCGTGCAGATTGCTCGTGCCTCGGGGCAATGAATTCGTGCCCGTCGAAGGCGGCTTCGCGCTGACGAGAGATTTGCGATGACGAGAGAATGGAATCATGGCCGCGCTTTCCGATACCGTGCTCTCTCTGATCCGATCTCGTGCGGACCTTCATCGGTGGAGTTCGGCGAACGCGCACGGTCGGCAGATGCACGAGGCAATAGACATCCTCGAGAACGCCGTTGCGACAACCGACGCGGCCGAGGCTTACACCATTACCCATAAGGCGCTCGGCAGCGCGATCAAAGTGATCGAGCGCGCCGACGATTCCAGCGGAATCATCGGGCATGCCTGCCGGCGGCTTCTCGCCCTGCACCCGCAGCTGGCCGCTGCCGCACACGTTCCTCCTGCGCGACTGGTCCAGTGGATGATCACCTTCCAGTTCGACGGCGACGTCGATTTCTTCGAACTTGACCCCGTGGCATACGCGCCCGCCCTCGGCGATAAGGGGTTGCGGAACTACCGCGCCCGCTTGGATGAGATCCGAGAGCACCTCAGCCCGCCACCGGACGCGGATGCCTGGCAAGACCCCTCCCGCCACGAGCGTTGGGTGCTCGAGTGGAATGAACGCCGCCTTGCAGTGCTCGACCGCGACATCGACGCGATCATCCGCACCCACTCCCGAGACCGCAAGGTCGCTGCATGGCTGCACGAAACAGCACGGGCGCTGGACGAGATCGGCGAGACCACGCTGGCCATCGACTGGGCGAAACAGGCCACCGACTTCGACCACGGCCATCAAGCACAACGCGCAGCGGAATACTGGTGTGCGCTCATCCAGAACCATCATCCCGACGAGTTGCTCGACGCCCGAACTTATGTCTTTCGCAGATGGCCGACAGCGTTGAACGCGTCACGACTCCACGCCGCGGCAGGACCGGCATGGCCCGAGCATGAGGCTGCCGTCACCCAGGCGCTCAGGGCGAACCCGGCCGACGCAGTCACTTTTGCACTCAGCACCTTGGGCGACTCCCGCCGGGCCTGGCGCCTGGCCCACGAGCTCAAGCTGGAAAGCGACCACGCCTGGGACCAACTCGTCGCAGCCTATGAACAGGTTGACCCGGTCGCCGTGCTCCCCACACACCGACGGCTCGTGGAGAACGTCCTGACGGAAGCCGACGCCGCTCACTACCGCGACGCAGCCCGGCGTCTGGCCCACATGCGGCAACTCGCCACCGGAACCGACCAAGCCGACGATATCGACTCGTTTATCCGACAGCTGCGCGACACTCACCGCCGCCGTCCGCGCCTTCAACGGGAGTTCGACCGCGCCCAGTTGCCGTGATCCTCCGCCGCCCCTGACCGGCCA
>DATMTC010000547.1:0-7337 GCA_035565115.1 Microbacteriaceae bacterium
GCAAGCCTGACGCAAGCTGATCGGCGCCGGACTGAAGTTTTGCTGCCCCAGATGCAGAGCCAGCGGCTCCTGCCGCCAGCTGCGACACACCGCTTGACAACGCAGAAGCACCAGAGCGCAAATCGGGTGAGCCGGCAGCCAACCTGGCTGCACCGTCGGCAAGCGATCCAGCACCATCGTGCAGCGCGCCGAGCTGGCCGGCACCACTGGCCAACGTTCCTGCGTTTGCTGTCGCAGAGGAAAGCTGGGCGGAGAGAGAGGCAACCGTCGCCTTCGCCTTCTCGCTGACGGCGGGATCGGCCGACTGGAGATCGGGAACAGCGGCGGCGAGGGCATCCGACAACTGCTTCGTGCCGTTTGCATACGCAGCGACGCCGGAGCCGAGCTGGCCGAGAGAGGCCGTCTGATCTGCCAGCTGCCGGGCGCCAGCGCTCAGCGACTCAACCCCGTTCGTGTAGCTGTCGATGCCATGTGAAAGCGATGCAGCACCGCTTGCGGTTGTGGACGCACCATCCGCAAGCGTGTTCATCCCGGTCGCAAGACTCCCGACGCCGGCCGACAGCGTCGTCGCGCCGTCTGCCGCCTTTGACAGCGAGTCACCCGTTCCGGCAAGTGCGCCGTACAGCCCTTCAAGGTAGTGCGCCGTGATGGTGGCTCCCAGGCTGCGGGTCATCGCCGATCCGACGGATGACGCGACGGAACCGGCGACGTAACTGTGTGCGTCGTCGGTGCGGATGCTCAGAATTGCTTTCTGCGGATGGTCGCCTGAGATCGACAGCACCGACTTCGAGAAGTCCTTGGGAATCGTGACGACCGCGTATGCGGCGCCAGACGCCAGCGACTTTGCGGCATCCGTCGAATTCGAGATGGTCCAATCGAGTCCTGCAGATTTCTTGCCAGTGAGCTCTGTGACCAGTTGTCGCCCGGCAAGCACCTGCTGTTTCGCTCCATCCGCCGTCGTCGTGGTGACCATCGTGTCGTTGTTCACCACAATCGCGGGTACGGCCCGCGTTTCGGAGTTCGATGAGCCGAGCGCGCCGGCGAAGAATCCTGCGACCACCAGGGGCACAAGGATGACGCCCGCGATCACCGCCCCGAACATCCATCGCCGCTGCCCTGGGGTTCTGCTGAACAGCCGTTCGATCCTGTTCGTCATGCCAGTACGTTCCTTTCAGCCAGCGCATTCAGATCGAGTACCGTGCCAAGACGGCCGAGATCGGCGACAGCATCGTTCAGCCGAAGCTGCGATCCGAGAATCAATGTCGTGCTTGCCGGAGTGAGCGACTCGAGCACTGCGACGAATCGCTCCAAGCGTTCACCGTCCTGCAGGCGGTCGCCCAGATCGACGAACACGATGTCAGCGCGTTCGGCAAGCGTGGAGGCAACGAGAACCGTCGCCCGCTGCACCGAGGTCAGTGACGAAATGCTCGTGTCAACTGTCAACGGGGCACCCCGCACCTCGTTGGCATCCAGAGCGGATGCTGTGCGCACGACCCAATTGCGCAGCTGGCGGGATCCGACACCGGGCTTCCACCATGGCATGGCGAGCTCCATGCGCTCGGCGAGCAGCTCGCCCACTGTGCGATCGCGTTCGACGCTGCCCATGCCGGAGACGTCGCACAGGGCGACGTGACGCATGGCGCGTCTGCGCTCTGAAGGCAGGGGGAAACCGAGCACCTGCAGTCGGCCGGCCACAGGATCGAGTCTGCCCGCCAGGCTCGCTGCCACAACCCGCCGGTCCGCCGCCGAGCCAGACACGAGCAAAATCTGCCCGCTCGGCAGGCTCACATCGATCGGTCCGAGCTCGCTGCCAGCGACGCCGAGAACGACGCCTTCAGCGCTGATCGCCGCATGCTGTTCGCGCGCCCAGTTACGATCCGCGACGTGCTGCCGCAGGCCCTCGCCCTCGATGTCCACGTTGGGCAGCAGTCGAGACAGCCACTTTGGAAGCATCCAGGCGACCCGTCCTGCCAGCGCCATGGCGGCGGGAACAAGCGTCATTCGCACCAGGAACGCGTCGAAGAAGATGCCGATGGCCAACCCGAGCGCGATCCCTTTGATCACACCTGAACCTTCTGGCACGAATGCGAAGAACACGAAGAACATGATCAGCGCAGCGGCAGTGACGACGCGAGCCGCGCCGGCGAACCCGGTTCGCACCGCTCGTCTCGCATCCCCTGTGCGCACGAACTCCTCCCGCATGCCTGACACCAGGAACACTTCGTAGTCCATCGCGAGCCCGAACAACAGAGCCATCATGATGATCGGCAGGAAGCTGAGGATCGGACCTGGCGTGTCGACATTGATCAGGTCGGCGAACCAGCCCCACTGGAACACAGCGACCACGACGCCGATCGATGCCGAAATGGACAGCAGGAATCCGAGCGCTGCCTTGATCGGAACGAAGATCGAGCGGAAGACCATCGTGAGCAGCAAAATCGAGAGCCCGACAACGACCAGTGCGAACGGTATCAGCGCGCCTGCCAACCGATTGGAAACGTCAACGGCCACAGCGGTCGCACCTGTAACGGCGATCGGTGTGCCGAAGTCTCGGTCGATCGACGGTTCAAGGTCGCGGATGCGCTGCACGAGCTCCTTCGTCTTCGGCGAATCGGGAGCGCTCGTCGGGATGACCTGGATGATCGCCGTGTCGGCTGTTGGGTTCGGCAAGCCATGACCGACTGACGCGACCCCGTCGACGGATGCGAGGCGATCGGCGATCTTTTCCAGGTCACCGAACACGTTGGTTGTCTGGGTGATGTCGACGGTGACGACCAGCGGCCCGTTCGATCCTGGCCCGAAACCGTCAGACACCATGTCGTATGCCTGACGGGCCGTCGAACCTTTGGGCTCCGAGCCACCGCTCGGCAGGTTCAGATCGAGACTTGCCGCCGGAATCGCGAGCGTTCCGAGCACCACGACGACACCGATCACCCAGGCAAGCGGTGCCTTCATCACCATCGTGACCCAGCGAAGGCCCATCGTCGGCTTCGCCGACACTCCGTTCGTTGACAGCCCGGCGTGCGCGCGTTTGTGCGCACGAGAGCCTTCGCGTGGAATAAGCCGATGCTTTGCAAGTCCGAGCAGCGCGGGCACAAGCGTCGTCGCGACGGCGATCGCGACGAGCACCGCGAAAGCGGCCGCGAGTCCCATGACGCTGAGGAACGGGATGCCGACGACGAGCAGACCGAGCAACGCGATGATCACCGTCGCACCGGCGAACACCACGGCGCTGCCCGCCGTTGCAACAGCGGTTGCCGCCGACTCCTCTGGGTCCATTCCCTTGGCAAGCCCGGTTCGATGTCGGGACAGGATGAACAGCGCATAGTCGATGCCGACGGCCAGGCCGAGCATGAGCGCGAGCATCGGCGATGCGCTCGACACCGTCGTGAATGCCGACACGGCGATGACCCCGCCCATCGTCACACCGACCCCGAGCAGTGCCGTGAGCAACGGCATCCCTGCCGCAAGCAGTGAACCGAACGTGATCACGAGCACAACGGCGGCGAACACGACGCCGAAGACTTCTGTGATGCTCACGCCGAAACTGGTGTCTTGAAAGACCTGGCCCCCGAACGCAACGGTCAACCCGGCGTCACGGGCATCCGACGCAGTCTTTTTCACGGCCGCCAGCGTTGCGTCTGTCACCTCGGAAGATTGATGTGTGAACTGAACGGTCGTGATGCCCGTGCTGCCGTCTTTCGAGACCGCGTTCGTCGCATACTTCGAGAACGGCGTGAGCACGGAGTCGACGCCACTGACGTGCTCGAGATCGGTCGCCATCCGATTGATCGCCGCTTCGTTCGCCGTGCTGGAGATCGTGGACCCGGCAGGCGCTTCGTAGACGACCTGCGCGCTCGCCCCTGCGGCAGACGGGAAGACGGCATCGAGTTTGTCGATCGCCTGTTGCGACTCGGTGCCAGGAATCGCGAATGACTCCTGCATCTGGCCGCCGAGCGCGAGCCCTGTGCCGAGGATGCCTGCGAGAAGTGCCACCCACACACCGATCACGATCCACGCCCTGCGATACGCGAAGTGACCGATGCGGTAAAGAAGTGTTGCCATCGGATGCTCCTAGCTGCGTGGGCGGCGTGGTCGTACGGGAATGAGCAAATCGGACACGGTGGTCACAAGCGCCGCCCTGAATGCGGGAAGTGGCGGGTCGCCCTCGCTGAAGTTCGTGCCTGCCACGAGCGTGTAAGCAGCGCCGCCAAGCGCAACACCGAATCGCACGCGCTCCTCGACGCTCTCGAAATCGGTCGAGACCGACTCGGCAAGCCTGGTGACCGTGCGGTTTGCCCGCTCGATCACGGGGATGTCGGTCAGCGACTGCCCTTGATTGATGAAGGTGTGAACTTCTAGCCGATATTCGAAGAGAAAGTCGATGAAGCGCTCGACGAACGCGGTGCGCTGTGCTGGTGTTCCCGCCAGGTCGGCGACGTCGGCGAGAACCACCTCGAGGCGATCGATGGCCGGCCCGAGCGCGGCCTCGAGAATGGCCTCCTTCGAGGCGAAATGGTAAAGAACGCTCGACTTGGAATAGCCTGCAGCGTCTGCGATCTGCTGCAGGGATGTGCCTGCGTATCCTGCACTGGCAAACAGTTCAGTTGCCGCCGCCCGAAGGTCGTCGCTCGGATTTGATCGCGCGGGAGCAGATGTGGTCATGACAGCCACGCTAGCTGACCGATCGGTCAGAGACTGCACGATCGGTCAGATTGTCAGTGGTCTGCCAGTCGCTGCTCAGGTCGGCGAGGCAGGCCCTCCTCTCGTTCAGTGTGCGAGCTAAGGTGAAGACGTGGCAGCCGTGCCGAACGGCGTCGATGGGGAGGTGCGACAGTGCGCAAATATCTGTTGAACGGCGGCGTGATCGGAGCCGTGGTCGGAGCGTGGTCGGTCATTCAACAGACGCGAAAAGGACCGCGGAACTGGATCTTGATTCTCGTCTGGATCAGTTGGGGCTTGTCGCTGGCCGTCGCGATCGGCACTGTGCGCGAGAAATCGAAGAATCTCGAGCTCGAGCAGCGCTAACCAGCGCGGCGTGTCCCGCGCCGTTCCGAGGAACTCTCAGCGAGACTAGTAGCGCAAGTCAGTCTCACCCGGGAAGGGGTTCCGCCATGTTCGGTCGTAGGCGGCATGTCGCGCCGGTGGTTGCGGCCCCCGCGCCGCAGCTCACCGAAGAACGAATTTTCGATGTCGTCCACGCGCAGATCGCTGCCGCGATCGGCGAGCGCGGCGAGTGGGCGCTGACGCGTCGCGCCGATGCCGACACCGATGAGATCTTCCATGGCGTCATCGCGCACTCCGTTGCCACCCATGTGATCGAAGCACTGCGCGCTGCACGGGAACAGCTGACCGAAGGTGACGGTGCTGACGCTACTGACGGTACTGACGCTCGCCAATCTGGTGATCATGTCGCAGAAGAGACGCCTGACCACGCGCACGAACCCGCTGCGTTCGGTTGGCAGCCTGCACCGATCACGGTCTGGACCGATCTGAAGAAGCCCGTCACGGGGCCGATCGCAGGTATCGGGGATCACGGCGTCAGGGATCACGAACTCGTCGCCTGACGCGCCGTTTCAACTCAGCCGAGCGCCGGCCACTGTCTGGGACCGCTCGAGCCTGCCTTGTAGTCGTCGAGTGGAACGGTGTTCGCAGCCCATTCACGCACGACCGGGGCAACGATCCGCCAGCATTCCTCAGCAGAGTCGCCGCGAACAGACATGGACGGGTCGCCGTCGAGCACCCCGGCAAGAACTTCGCCGTACGCCAGCAACTGTCCTGGACCGAAATCGGCGGCAAGCACAGCGGTGTCCAACTCGTGCGGATCGCCTGGCCCGTTCACGTTCAATTCAAGCGACATGCCGTCCGGCGCGAGCAGGATGCGCAGCTTGGTCGGATGCTCGACACCGTGCAGCCCGCGAGGAACATGTTGCGCCGGCTTGAAGGTGATGACGATTTCGCGCCGGTGCACACTCAGTGCCTTACCAGAGCGAAGCGTGAACGGAACCCCTGACCACCGCCAGTTGTCGATTTCGAACGTGACCTCGGCAAGCGTTTCGGTGTTTCGCGAAGGATCAACACCCTTCTCCTTCACATACGACGGCATCTTGCGACCGTCGACGCTGCCTGCCGTGTACCTGCCCCGCCGGCTGGACTCCTGTGGCGAGTCGTTCCATACCTGTGTTGCCCTGAGCACTGTCCCCTTCGCGTCGCGCAGGTCGCGCGCATTCAGGGTGGCAGGCGGCTCCATCGCGAGCACCGCCATCACCTGAAGAAGGTGGCTTTGGATCATGTCGACCAGCGCACCCGCCTTGTCGTAATAGCGGGCGCGACCCTCAAGGCCGAGCAGCTCGTCGTACACGATATCCACCCGGTCGATGTGATCGCTGCTCCACAGCGGTTCGAAGATGCGGTTGGCGAAACGCAGTCCGAGCAAATTGAACACCGTCGAATTCCCAAGAAAATGATCGATCCGGTGGATTTGGTCTTCAGGCACCAACTTCAGCACTTGCTTGTTCAGCGCGACAGCACTGCGGCGATCCGTGCCGAACGGCTTTTCCAATGCGAGTTGGGTTCCTGGTGGCAGCTCGATCGACTCCAAGGCCTTGCACGCGAGCGCGGCGATCGCGGGAGGCAGGGCGAAGTAGATCGCAGGCGTTCCTGTGCAGGCATCCAGCAACCGCTTCAAGTCCTCCGGCTTCGTGACGTCGGCCGACTCGTAGGTGGTCGTGCGCAGAATCGACTGCACGCTTCGGCCCGCTGCCTTGACGGTGCCGAACGACTTTCGCACCTCGGAGCGCCACTTTTCATTCGTCCACGTTTCGCTTCCAGCACCGATCAACTGCACCTTGCGATCGCGCTGAGAAGTCAGCAGCTGCCCAAGCGCCGGCAGAAGAAGCCTGGACGAGAGATCTCCGCTGGCTCCGAGAATGAGAAGAGAGGATGCTGTCTGCGTCATGTCATCACAGTACCTGCAAGGATGTCAGGATGGCCCTGAACATCGAAGACTATGCCCTGATCAGCGATTGCTACACCGGAGCATTGGTTGGCACCGACGGGAGCATCGACTGGCTCTGCCTGCCCCGATATGACTCGGCATCCATATTCGGCGCGCTGCTCGGCACGAAGGACCACGGTCGATGGCGCATCGCACCGTCTGACCCCAACGCCACGAGCGAGCGCCGCTACGACGGTGACTCATTCATCCTCGTGACCACCTGGACAACCTCTACCGGCGTCGTCGAGGTGGTCGACCTGATGCCGCACGGTGACCACCGCGCCGACGTTGTGCGCCGCGTGCGCGGAATTAGCGGAGCAGTCGAGATGCAGCAGAACCT
>DATMTC010000548.1:0-12736 GCA_035565115.1 Microbacteriaceae bacterium
AGTTTCGTCGTCTCCGGCTCGCCAGGATGGCAGCCGTGGAATGGCGGCGTCGTGCGTCGGTTCTCGGTCGGTCCCGCCTTCGACGATGGCGAGCTTGAGCGGATCTACGCCGAGTGGTCGAGCCTCTAAACGGAATCGAACTCGTTGAGCTCGTCCTCTGCCGACCCGACTCGATCCAGCGCGCCATCCGCCCATGCCGCCTCGAGAAGATCCTTGCTCAGCGTCGGCTTGACGAGCTCGGCCACCGGACCGTCAAAGCGTTCCACGATGCGTTGCACGTGCAGAACAGCCAGCGGAGCAAGGCCGTCGTACAGCTCGAGGAACATGGCGCGAGCGGCCGCTCGAGGCCAGCCGTCCGGCATCAGCGCCTCCGGCAGCCCAGGGTCCATTGTCGGGATGCGGCGGTACGTGTCCATGAGGTTCGTTCGCACTAAGAGTGAGTCGGCGGGCGTTGCGCGTCCGGCCCTGAGCATCGTGAGCATCTCCTCGCCCCGCGAGAGGAAGTCCTGATACACCTCGCGCACGCTGCCAAGATCCCACGCCTCAATCGGCGAATGCTCTCCGAAGTATGACGAGTCGTGCGGGGCCGCGAACACCGTAGCGGTCGTCACGCCGAGCTCGCCGAGGTTCTCGACGACGGTCTCGACGCTGGTGTGCGGCGAGATCCAGACAGCGTCGTAGATGGGCGCGAAGCCGAGCCAGCGCAACCGCGACCTGACCAGGTGGCGCACATCGCGCTGCTCCTCTGGCAGTGAATATGCCACGACGGTCCATTCGCCGCGCCACTGCTGCTCGGTGCCGAATGACAGGATGCGCGCCCCACCCGCCGTCAGCCGTTGGGCAACGGCGGGGTTGAGCGAGTAGTAGGTGCGCCTGCCGTCGCGGGAAGGCTCGAGCACCCCTCGGCGCCCCAGGCGACTCAGCGCAGCACGGGCCCCGGCCGTTGTGACGCCGAACTCCTCAAGCAATGCGACAAGGGCGGCAGATGACAGCGGCCTTGCGGCGTGCATCCAGTAGTCACCGAGCAGGGTTACGAGAAGGTGCTGCGGGGAGCTTCCCGATTGCCAACGCGGTGGTTTCGGAGCATCGAACTCGATGCCGCCTTTCGCCCGCGCCGTCACGAACCCAGCATAGTCGTCGTGGCGGTCCGGGCTATGCGCCGCGGCGGTAGAAGGTGGCCTCACCGTCCGACCAGTCGATGTCGGTTTCCAGTCCGGCTTCGTGCGAGATGGCATCCACATAGTCGACCGTGGCTCGCGCGTCTTCGCCGCGCAGCAGGCGCGGATGCGAGTCGCTGCCGAGATAGCACGGCACGAATCCGGCCGTGCTGACCCCGTCGGCGTCGACGTCGACCGTCGCGATCATCGTGTGCCTGGATTCCTTGGGGAACGGGAACGGTGCTGTTCCAGGGTCCGGCTGGAAGAACTCGAGACTCGGCACCTTGCGCGGGCGCGGCCGATGCGCTTTGGGATTGAGCGGATCCGTCTGCTCGGTGTATGCGGGAACGAAATGGTTGATGCCGTGGAAGATCGGTTTTCCGCGGTAGGTTTCGACGCCACGTAGGATGTGCGCGTGATGGCCGATCACGATATCGGCGCCAGCATCGATCGCAATTCGGGAGACCTCGCGCTCATACTGGGCAAGCGTCGCACGCACGAACCCCATGCCCTTGTGCATCGAGACGCACACGATGTCGACCTGCTGCGCAAGGGAGGCGATGTCTTCTCGCAGGTCGGCTGCCGAGTCTTGGTCGACGCTCGTGTACTCCCTCGGCGTGCTGCCAGGTGACGCGATGTCGAGTTCGTAGTGGTTGATGATCCGTAATGGTGCTACGCCTGCCTTGACCGACGTTGCCCAGGATTCGCGCGGGCCAACGCAGTTGTAGCTGAGGAAGCCGACCTTCAACCCGGCGCGTTCCACGATTGCCGGCGTGCGCGCTTCTGCGATGGTCGCCCCGGCTCCGACCGGCTGCATGCCACGGCTGCCGATGCCTTCAACGCTGTCGATGACTCCGAACACACCCTGGTCGAACATGTGGTTGCCAGCCATCGTGAGCACGTCGATTCCTGCGTCGGCGACGGCGTCCAATGCGCGCGGTTCACAGGCGGGCGCCGGAATGTCGACAACCGACACTTGACCGCGCTCGGTGTGCGGCCATTCCAGATGGCCGATCGCGATGTCTGCCGCGCGCAACACCGGCGCGCTGTCTTCAAAATATGGGGCGTTATCCGCGGCTGACAACATGAGATCTCCCACGAATGCGAGCCGGATGCTCATGCGACGAACTCGAGGATCGCTGACACGTGGCCGACCTCAGGCATCCGCGCGCCTTCTGCCGCGCCAACGGCTGTGAACGATGACGTGCCCGCGAGCAGTTCTTCGATGGCGATCTGCAGCGACATCCGCGCAAGAGGTGCGCCAGGGCATCGGTGCCTGCCGCGCCCGAAGCCGAGGTGCGATGCAATGTTCTCCCGATCCATCCGGAACTCGTCAGGGTCGTCGAACACGTCGGCATCGCGGTTCGCCGACGCGTAGTTGAGCGTGACGGGCTCGTTCGGCAGAATCTCGCGTCCGCCGATCACCGTCGGCTCTGTGACCGTTCGCGCGAATCCGCGATACGGGGTGTACAGCCGCAGGAACTCCTCGAGCGCTGCATCGATGAGCGATGGATCGCTGCGCAGTCGCTGCTGGAGTTCAGCGTCGCGCGCGAGGTGTGTTGCGATAGAGCCGATGATGATCGGCGGCGCGACCATGCCGACAACAAGGGACTGACGCAGTGCGCCGACCAGCTTCTCTTCTTCGAGCGGTTCGCCATCCACGCGCTCGGCCAGCAGGGAGCTGGCCGGATCCTCCTCGACCGGCAACGGATTCGCGCGGCGGGCCGCGACCAGGTTGCGGGCAATGCCGTACATCGACTCGCTTCTGATGTTGACGGTCTCGCGATCCTGAGTGCGCCACGCGTTCACCCAGCTTGCGGCGTCGTGGGCGAGCACTGGTGCCAGCTCCGGGTCCAGGTTGAGCCATTCTGTTGTCACCCAGGCAGGAAACCGGGCACCGAACTCTTGCGCGATGTCGCCGCGGCCCCGCTCGAGCAACGGTTGCAGCTCGCGCCTAGCGTGCTCACGCAACTTCGGCCGCAGCCGCTCGAGCCTGGCTCGCCCGAGGGTTCGGTCAAGCGCGTGACGGTACGGCGTGTGTGCTGGCGCATCGTAATTCAACGGCGGTCGACGCAGCCCGCGCGGGTCGCTGGGGACGACCGCTCTGACGGACGAGATGTATCTCGCGTCGTCGAGCGCCGCAGCACGAACATCCTCATAGCTGGTAAGCGCCCAGAATCCGCCATATGAACTCGAGTGTGCCACGGGGCAGCGCCCGCGCAGATCGCGGTACATCGCGTGGACCTCGGCAGGATCGTCGGTGGCCAAGGGATCGAAGTCGTCTGGCAACTCTCGAACCTCATCTGCGCGGGCTCTGCTGTTCACTTTCGAGATTCTCCTTATCCGGCTATTGCCACGTTCCGAGAAGGGTTATTTGCTGGCAGGCCGCCAGGAATGCTTTCCTGTCGGATCGACCGGCGAGTAGTACGTCGGCGCCTTCGAACTGGCGGCAACCCCCGTGACGCCCTTCGAATAGAACAACTGGTCCGTTCTCAGAATGGGCGCGAACCATGCGAGCTCAAGCACTCGATCGTTCAACTTGGTGGCTGCTTCATCGGCAGCGGATGCCGACGTGGCCGATCCGAGTGCCTGGAAGTCGCTCGTGAGTTGCGTGTCGGTCGACTTGTACGAGTTCTGAAAACTGTTCGTCGGCAGCCACTGCTGAGCGGACAAGAACGTGGTGTCACCCGTGCCGAAGAAGACTGCAGGAACCGTTCCGCTACCGAACTTCGTGTTGAAGGTCTGCACCTGATTCTCTTCATCGATCTGCATGGTGATGCCAGAGTCGGAAAGCGAACTGGCCACGGCTTGGGCCACCCCGCAGTTGCCGAGCGCGGCATTGCACATCGCCGTGAATGTGAACCCGTCCGGGTACCCGGCCTCGGCAAGCAGTTGCTTGGCCTTCTTCACGTTGTACGGGTACGCGTCATCCTGCTTGGCGCTGAAACCGGGCTGGCCAGGTCGAAGCAACTGAGATGTCGGAACGGCGTATCCGTTGGGTTGCAGCGCCTTCACGATCGCCTCGCGATCGATCGCGTAGTTGATCGCCTGACGAACCCGCACATCGCCGAGGGCCTTCACGGTCTGGCCCGCCCGGTCGAGCAGGAAGAGCGCGGTGCTGCCAGAGCCTTTCGCGGTCGTCAGTGTGATGCCGGCGGCTTTCGCGGATTTCGCCGTTGTCGAATTCCCGAGTGCCACGTTGAGCTGTCCGGATTGAACTGCAGACAGGATCGTGTTCGCATCCGACACGACCTTGACGACAACCTTGCCGTAGTGCACGGCGCTTTTGTTCCAGTAGTGCGGGTTCTTCACGTACGTGTAGTGGTCGCCCGTCACAGACTGCTTCGCATCGAAGATGAACGGGCCGGTGCCTGCCGAGGCGTTGTTCAGCGACTTCGGCACCTTCAGCGCCTTGGGCGACGCAACGAATCCGGCGCCATAACTTTGGGTAAGCAGCAGAGGCAGATCCGGGTTCGGGCTGCTCATCGTGATGGTGACAGAGTCGCCGGATGCTGTGGCCGAGGTCATGTCTGCCAGTTCGTAGTTGCGAATGCCAGCCGTGCCCTTGAAATAGTTCAGCCAGGTGACGACGGCGTCTGGCGTCAAGCTGGTGCCGTCGCTGAACTTCACGCCCTTGCGGATCTTCAGCGTGAGCACCTTGTTGCCTTCAGAGAGCTTCCAGCTGGTAGCGAGGTCGGGCGAGATGGTTCCGTCCGGCTGCTGATAGAGCAGCGAGTCGTATGCGAGCGAGCTGTACACCACGGAGGTGCCACCGGCCTCATACGCGGGGTCGAGGCCGAGAATCGGCGGGCCGACGAACTGCATTGTCAGCGTGCTGTTCTCGTCGGCTGGCGCCGAAGAAGGTGAAGAACCGCCCGAACTGCATGCGGCGAGGGATGCGGCCGTGAGTCCGGCTGCCAGGAGTGCGATCGCGGTGCGACGTAAGGTGTCGGACCGCCTCAGTGAGGTCGACATGTCGAAAGTGTGACAGTAATCGTGTCGCTCGTCAATAGTTGCGCACCATGACATTGAAGCGAGCTGAGTGCATTATGTGGAAGCGCTCCAGGGAGCACTACTGTGGAGCATCCAGAAACAACGTCGACCACGGGTCAGTTCGCGGTGTCGCAAGAATTCCGTCCCACGCGCTCATGCGCTCTGCCAGAGGCGCTCGCCGAGTCGACACGGCATCTTTGCCGATGACCAGCTGGTCCCACGTCTCGGTCAGCGCAGGCCAGAGCTCGCCGCACTGATCGGGGCGACCGGTTGTTGCGAATCGAACCAGCGCCGAACTGACCTCGGCGGCGATGCGGTGCGCTTCGGGGCGGTCGGTCCAGTCAGCGGCATCCGGCGTGTTGAAGAACAGCGGCATTTCGACGCCGTGGAATGCGCCCGTCTGCTGGTTGCCGCCAAGTTCGCAGAGGTAGCCGAACGTGTTGGAGTTGCCGCCGGACAGTCTCGCGGCAGCAAGGCGCACGGTGCGAATCCGGAACTGGTCGCTGAGGATGTCGAAGAGCAGATCCGCCCAGGTCGCGTCTGGAGCCAGGCGGTGATAGCGCTCGACCAGGGTGTCTGCGCTTGCGCTGTCATCGAGACCGCGCCCGACGCGGCGCACGAGTTCGGCGCGGTCGAGCGCGAACGACGAGCTTTCATATCCCCAGCCGCCTCGGAGGGCGAAACGCGCCTCATCGCGGGAGGTGCCGATGATCAGGCCGATGTCGTCTGTTCCTCCCGTCGCGAAGAATTCCTGGGGTGAGCCGGGCAGCGCAGCGCGTCCGACGACCGGCGTGAACCGCATGGCGCCGGCCACCGGCGCACGGTCGCCTGCCAGGTCCGACTGCAGGCCGAGCACGTCTGTTGAAGACAGCGCGCGCAACGCGTTGGCGCCCGCAGCGGATGCCGGTGCTCCGGCAACCGACATGACCTCGGCTGCTGTGACCGTGGCCTTGTCAGGATTGCTCAGGCCGAATGGTGGCCCGCCGTGGATGCCTGCAGTGCGGAAGAGCCCGCGCGCCTGCGGCATCGACATGAGGGCTGAGACCTTTGCACCGCCGCCTGAATGACCGAAGACGTGCACAGCATCCGGATCGCCGCCGAATGAGGCGATGTTGTCTCGAACCCAGGTGAGGGCGGCCACCAAGTCGAGGAGTCCAGCATTTCCAGAGCCCTGCGAGCCGTCAGGGTCGAGCGATTCCAGGTCAAGGAATCCGAAGATGCCAAGCCGATGGTTGACGCTGACGACGACGACGTCGCCACGCGCGGCAAGCGCGCTGCCGTCGGTGATCGGGTCGTCACCGCTGCCCTGAAAGAAGCCGCCGCCGTGGATCCAGAACAGAACCGGCCGTTTGCCGACTGCGCCGCTCGTCCAGACGTTCAGTACGAGGCAGTCCTCGCTCATTTGGCGGGTCGACTGATCTGGATGGGCGCCGAGTTGCATCGCTGACGGCCCGAACTCGGCGGCGTCGCGTACGCCCGACCACGAATCGACCGGTTGCGGCCGGCGAAAGCGGTTCGCACCGCTCGTGTCTGCTCCGTATGGGATTCCGGTGAACCGCCAGATGCCGTTGTCGGTCCTGCCTCGGACTCGACCGTTGTGCGTTTCGATGACGGGGGATTCTGTGACAGCTGGCATGGCGCTCTCCTCTTCGAGACTGATCAGTGTCGACACTTCAATGTCGACACTTCAATGCCAACACTTCAATGTCGGCGCTGAAATAACAACACTAATTGTTATTGCCGTAATGGCTTCTGTCGAGTAATTTGTCACCATGAGTGCCGAAGCCACAGCACGGCAAGCCGCAGCCCCGCAGCTTTCGGCGGTGGTGGCCGACTTCATCGCCGAGCTCACTCCGGATGCCGTGCCACAAGCGGCGCTTCATTCTGCGGCGCTCTCGCTGCTCGACGGGATCGGAGTTGCGCTGGCCGCCAGTCGGCTTGGCGAAGGATGCGAAGACTTCGCGGCACTCGCCATCGAAGCAGGCGGGCGTGCGGACGCCACGGTCATTGGCTATGGCGCACGGGTGCCTGCTGCGGCTGCGGCGCTCGCGAACGGCTCGATGTCGCACGCGCTGGACTTCGAGGATTCGATCGACGGTGTCGCCGTGCATCCGCACGCGCAGGTTCTCCCAGCGGTTGTGGCGCTTGCCGAGCAGCGTGATGTCGGCGGTGCGCGGTTGCTGGCATCCGTCGCGCTCGGCTGCGACATCACGGTTCGGCTCGGGCGTTCGACTGGCGACGCGCTCGCCGATCGCGGATGGTATCCGCCTCCGATTCTCGGCGGACTTGGCGCGACTGCTGCGTGCGCGTTTCTGATCGGATTGAATTCGCGTCAGGTGCGTGACGCGCTCTCGCTCGCGTTGCACCAGGTCACCGCGAGCGGCGAGATCAAGCACAGCCCAGCGTCGATCATCAGGGGAGTGCGAGACGGCTTTGCGGCTCAGGCGGCAGTGCAATCGGTTCAGCTGGCCGAACGCGGCGTGCGCGGATTTGACCGGCCGCTCGATGGAGCCTCTGGCTTCTTTGCGACGTTCGCCGGTGGAGAGTTCGACCCGCGTGAGCTGCTCGACGGTCTCGGTCGCCGATGGGCCGGTGTCGAGACGAGCTTCAAGCCGTGGCCGAGTTGTCGCGGCACCCACGCGTTCGTGCAGGCGGCGCTCGAAGCGCGAACACGCACGCCGGTCGACGACATTGTCGAGGTGCTACTCGAAGGCGCGCCAGTGAACGAGATGCTTGCCGTGCCGTTGGCGGCGAAACAACGGCCGACGTCTGCAATCGACGCGAAATTCAGTCTGCCGTTCACTGTCGCCACGGCTCTTGTCAGAGGTGGTGTGACCCTTGAGTCCTTCTCGCCGGCGAGCCTGCGGTCGGCCGACGTGCTGCGTGTTGCCGAGCGCATCCGATACGTCGCCGACCCGAGTGGTCGGTTTGCAATGACGGCCGGTCGCATGAGCATCCGCACATTCGCCGGCACGTCGATCGTGCTCGAGGTCGAGCATCCGCGTGGCAATCCGACGGACCCGATACCGGTCTCGGAGCTTCGTGAGAAGTTCGTCTCCTGCGCGGCAGATGCGGTCATTCCGTTCACGCGCGAGCGGGCAGAGTCGGTTGCTGACGACATCCTTGCCGTGGCAACCGCGCCGCGTCTGCGGGAGCACATCGCCAGTTGGCTGTCGGCAGCGTGAACGCCTGTTTGTGTGCTGGCGTCGGTGCTGGCGTCAGGTGCAGCCGCCGACCGGAATTCAGGTGACACGCCCCGCCGACGGGATTATCCGGCCGCCGGCCCGTCTCACCTGAATTCCTGCGTGGTCGCCTACTCCCGATAGACCGCAACAGGTGCGTACGCGTCGACGTGTTCTCGCGCAAGCGAGATGAAGGAGCGCGCCTTCGCTGACAAGCGCCGACCCGCCACCCACGCGATCTGAGCCGTTTCCAAATGCGGTGGAGGATCGAGCGGACGCGCCACAACGGGTTTTCCCTCATAACTCAGATCGGTCTTCGGCAGTTGAATGAACAGCGAATATCCGAGTCCGGCGCCGACCAATGCGCGTGCCAACTCGAAATGCGATGTGCGGTGCCGCACGTCTGGAGCGATTCCTTGCGACGCGAAGTAGCCGAGGATGTCGTCGGCGCTCGGGGGAGTGTCCATCAGGATGAGCGGCTCATCCTTGAGCGCGGCAACCGGCACGCTCCCCGCCGCAGCCAGAGGATGATCGCCGGCGAGGATGACGTGCATCCTCGTCTCATACAGTTCCATGGTCGCAAGCGTGCGATTCGGACCCCTGTTGTACGCGACGATCAGTTCGATTTCTCCCGCGTACAGCTTGTCGAGCAGAACGTCTTCTGATCCGACCACGAAGTTCAGCCTGGCCCGCGGATGCAACTGCGCGAACAGCCGCAACATGGTCGGCAGGATGGTCGGCGCCAAGGATGCGAAGCATCCGACGGTGAATGCACCCACGAGTTCGGTCTCGCTGCCGATCGCCTCCAACTCCTCGGCTTCGGCCAACAGCGACGTGGCGCGGCTCAACACCTCGTGGCCCGCGGCCGTCAGCTCGATGCCGCGGGACTTGTATCGTGTGCACAGCTGCTGTCCCAGGCTGCGTTCAAGATCGTCGAGCGCTGCCGCGATTGCCGAGCGGGACACTCGTTCACGCGCGGCGGCAGCACTGATGCTGCCTGTTGCGGCAATCGATCGGAAGTACTGCAGTTGACGCAGTGTGAACGCGCTCATCGGCCTCTTTGCGGTCGGCGCGCGGTTGGCAGGGATGCCTCATGCTGGCGCCATGCTTGTAGGCTAGCGCCCGGCCGCGTCAAGCCAACTGAATGATCCCGGCCTGGATCGGACCCTGTTCGTCATAGTACGGCCCGGTGATGACAAAGACGAGGCCCGGCCGCTGCCACGATCCCGGACTCGCCAGCGGGATGGTGAATCGGCTGTAACCTCCTGGCATCGGCGATGACATCCGCGTCCACTTGTCTGGGTCACCAGAGGCGCTATTCAGGAAGAAGTCCTGGTCGCTGTTCGCGGTAACCACGATGGTGCCCATCGGACCGCCGGAGTCTGACCATGTCACGACAGGTGCTGCGACGGGAACGACGCCGTTCTGATCGTGCAGCACGATGTCTTCGGCCGGGCCGAACGCCTCCGGATCTCGGGCCATCTTGTAGTGCACCCCGTAGAAGTCCTCGGTGTTCCCGCCCGCCTCGTGGGTCATAATCCACATGCTGTCGTGCACCTGTGCGACGGTGGTCATGCCTGGCCGCTGACTGGAGTCGGTGCCCACGGCATCATTGACGACCGGACCCCAGTTCGTCAGATCGGTCGTGGTCTGATGCGCCAACTTCTGGCTGTAGTTCGGGTCCCGCTCGTCCGAGTAGTAGCAGATGAGCCGGTCACGATTCAGCAGCAGGAACGGCTCGAACACTTGCGTGCTGGTCTTCCCGGTCACAGGCTCACCACCCACAGCAACCGTGCTCAAGAACTGCCACGTCGCCCCTTGGTCTGTGCTCCCGTATAGCCGGATGTTGGTGGAGAACGGAGGGCCGAAAACAAATTCGTTGCCGGCACACAGCAGTGCACCCTTGGGCAGTCCGGCGAACGCGCGCGGCAGTTCGTACAGGTGCGGCTGCAACCAGAATCCGCCGCCTGTACCGACCACATTGCTCCCCTTCTTCCAGGTGCGGCCATCGTCGTCGCTGCGGAAGATCGGGAACCCGGACTGTGGAAATGTCGCAAGCAACGTCTGCGATGTCCCAGGCTGCAGCCCGCTGAGCCGCACGGCGCGCGGATAGTCAGACGCCGCGCCGCCGCCGTTGTCGACGATGACCGGCCCGAACGGAACCTCGCCACTCAGTTTGCCCGAGTTGCCAGGATTCGCCGTCGCGGCGTATGCCGGTGCCGCCATTCCGAAGGACAGCCCAGCGACTGCCGCTGCGCCCGTGCCAACGAAGACCCTGCGTGATACGCGGGCCGACCGCCAGCCTGCGCCTTCCTTGGAATTGCTTGGTTGGTCATCCGTGGATGACATCCACTGTGACACATGACGATCCCGCATAGCTTCCTCGCTCTGAATTCCCGCCTGCGCCCAACGTCGGGTGCACGGCTCGACTGATTCAACGGATATTTCGGACGATACAGCGCTGCTTTGTGCGCGTCAATACATTAATGGTCCTGGAACCGGATGCCGTTTGTCAGAATTCGCATAAAGTCCTAGACTCTGGCCATGCTGTCGCCCGAATCGCCCACCCCTGTTCGCGCCCGCAACCAGCTGCTGATTGCCGAGCACGTTCAGAGCCAGCGCGCGACAACGCGCGCAGACCTCGCACGCGTGACCGGGCTGTCCCGCACGGCCGTGTCAAGTCTGGTGACCGAACTCCTCGCCCGCGGTGTGCTCGTGGAGCCAGACGATGCACCCGTGTCCGCCGACACCCGTGCGACGACCGGACGTCCGGCTGTCGGCCTGAGCATCAATCCTGCCGGCGGCGCGCTCGTCGGCATCCACCTGGCGCACGATGGTGTGCGGATTGCTGTGTCCGACCTTGCCTCCACGGTGTTAGCCGAGACGGGGCATCCCCTCGATGTGGACCATGAGCCGGGCGACACCCTCGATTATGCGGCGAGCGCTGCCCTTGACCTGCTTCAGGACAACCACATTGAGCGGCATAGCGTTGTGGGCATCGGGGTCGCGGTAGCGGCTCCGATCACCGTCGCAGGACACGAGCTCGGCCCCACGACCGTGTTGCGCGATTGGGCGGGTGTCGACATCGCCGCTCGGCTTCGCGAGCGCACTGGGGCGCCGGTTTTCGTCGGGAACGATGCAAACCTCGGTGCTATCGCCGAGTCTCGCTTTGGTGCCGGTCGTGGCGTGGACGATCTCGTATACGTCATGCTCTCAGATGGTGTCGGTGCTGGGCTCATCCTGGGCGGCCGGTTATACGAGGGCAGCGCTGGGAGCGCAGGCGAACTCGGCCACGTCACTGTTCAGCCAGACGGGCAGGTCTGTCGTTGTGGCAACCGTGGATGTCTTGAGACCGTTGTCGGAACGCGCGCACTGGTCGCAGCGCTTGGCTCAACGGGTGCTCGAGCGGCTGGCACCGACGACATGATCGCGCTCGTGGAAGCAGGTCACCCTGGGGCGCAACGCGTGCTCGTCGACGCCGGACGCACGGTTGGCCACGCGCTTGCCGGAATCTGCACGGTTCTCAACCCGCGGATGGCCATTGTCGGCGGTAAGACGGCCAGGGCAGGCGATCCGCTGATCCGCGGCATCCGTGATGCGCTTTCGCTGGCGCTTCCTCCGTTGGATAACCGTTCGATTGATGTTGTGGTCGGCGCCCTCGGCGATCGGGCTGAACTCGTCGGCGCGCTGTCGCTCGCGGGCACGAACGCGGTCGCCCAGTTGCTTTCCGGCTCAAACAACTGAGGCAGACGCGGCCTCGCGCGACTCGAGCCGCAGCGCCCGCCGTTTACGCTGGAGCACTGGATCCGGCACGGGCGCCGCCGCCACGAGCTTGCGGGTGTAAGGATGCTCAGGGCTCTCACAGATCTGTGCAGTTGTCCCGTGTTCGACGATACGGCCGGCCTCGAGCACCATGGCGCGATCGGCGAACCGGCGAACGACGGCCAGATCGTGCGTGATGAACAGGTACGAGACGTTCAACTCGCGTTGCAGCCCGGCGAGCAGCTCAAGCACGGATGCTTGGGTCGAGACGTCGAGTGCGCTCGTCGGCTCATCGCACACCACGAGTGCGGGTTTCAGCACGAGCGCTCGCGCGATGGCGATGCGTTGGCGCTGGCCGCCGCTGAAATCTCCCGGATACCTGGAGATCGTGTCGCTCGGCATCCCGACAAGATCCAGGAGCTCTGTGATGGCCGAGATCGCCTCGCCTCGTGACCGGCCGGCCGCCTGCAGCGGTTCGGCAAGAGTGCGCCCGATGCTGATGGCCGGGTTCAAGGACCCGTACGGGTTCTGGAAGATCACCTGCAACTGTGCGGCCAGCGAGCGCCTTTCCCGTCTCGCCATGCCGACCAGCTCACGACCGCGGAATACCATGCTTCCCGCCGCCACCGGGGTCAGTCCCAG
>DATMTC010000549.1:0-2816 GCA_035565115.1 Microbacteriaceae bacterium
GAACGGCTGAATCCTGCTCTCGAGCTCGACGGCATCCTGGCCACCATGTACGACTCCAGAACGCTGCATTCACGTGAGGTGCTCGAACGGGTCGTCGACGCGTTCGGTGATCGCGTGCTCGAGACGGTGATCTCGCGAACGGTGAAGTTCCCGGATGCGTCGGTTGCCGCCGTTCCGATCACGCACTTCGCCCCTGAGCACCAGGCGGCTGAAGCGTACCGTCAACTTGCCAGGGAACTGGTTGTCCGTGGCGCTGTCGCCTAGTAATCCGATCGCCGACGCGGCCCTTCGACAGGCTCAGGGACCGGGCAGCGACGCGAGCCAGGCTCAGGGACCGGGCGCGGACGCGGCTCAGGGACCGGGCATCGAGACGCCAGGGCAGCAGGATGCTTCCCCGTCGTTCCGGGTCGCCGTCGGCGAGTTCGAGGGTCCATTCGACCTGCTGCTTTCACTGATCAGCAAGCACGAGCTCGACATCACGGAGATCTCGCTGAGCCGGGTCACCGACGAGTTCATCAGCTATCTGCGGGGTATCGATACCGAGCACGAACTCGACCAGGCCAGCGAATTTCTCGTTGTCGCGGCGACGCTGCTCGATCTGAAGGTTGCCGGCTTGCTCCCGCAGGGCGAGCTGGTGGATGCCGAGGACGTCGCACTTCTCGAGGCTCGGGATCTGTTGTTCGCCCGTTTGCTGCAATACCGCGCATTCAAAGAGGCATCAACATGGTTCGCTGAACGGCTCGAGGCGGAGTCGACACGACACACCAGGTCGGTGCGCCTCGAGGACAAGTATCGTAAGCGAACACCCGAACTGGTCTGGACGCTCACGGCAGACGATTTCGCCGCGCTCGCGCTGCTCGCGTTCACTCCGAAGGACATCCCGGTGGTCGGCCTCGACCATTTGCACGCGCCTCTGGTGAGCATCCGTGAGCAGGCGGCGCACGTTGTTACCCTTTTGAAATCGGGTGAACCGCACACGTTTCGTCAGCTCATCGCCGGTGCCGAGCAAAAGGGTGTTGTGATCGCGCGCTTCCTGGCCGTGCTCGAGCTATACCGTCACGCCGCTGTCGCGTTCGAGCAGCTTGAACCGCTCGGAGAGCTGACCGTGCGTTGGTCGGCGGAGGGCTGGTCCGATGAAAATCTCGCCAATCTGGGGGCAGACTATGACAATTGACACAGTCGACGACAATCTGGTTGCCGCGTCGCAGAGCGACGTCGTAACGAGCCCGGTCGATATCCATCGCGCGGTTGAGGCCATCCTGATGGTCGCCGACGAGCCACAGTCGCTCGTCAACCTCGCCACGGCAGTCGGTGCCCCGGTTGCTGCGGTGCGTCAGGCGATCGAGGGTCTCGTCGAAGACTATGACGGCGTGAACGGCACGGTTCGGCGCGGGTTCGAATTGCGCGAGGTCGGCGGCGGATGGCGCATCTACGTGCGCGGAGAATATGACGGCATCGTCGGTGATTTCGTGCTCGCCCAGAACCCGAGCAAGCTGTCACAGGCTGCCCTTGAGACGCTCGCCGTGATCGCGTACAAGCAGCCGATCAGCCGTGGGTCGATCGCTTCCATTCGTGCGGTGAACGTCGACTCGGTCGTGCGCACGCTGCTCGGGCGGGGGCTGATCACCGAGTTGTTCACGGATGCTGAAACCGGCGCGATCAACTACGGAACCACCGATCTGCTGCTCGGACAACTTGGGATCAACTCGATTGATGAGCTTCCGCACATCTCGCCGCTGCTTGCAGATGGCACAGACGGGTTCGACGCCGATGTCCGCTGACGACAAACCAACGCCCGACAAGCCAACGCCCGAAGGACGAACGCCTGAGGCGACCGAACAGCACGCCGCCGAGCAGCACGGTCGAAAACAGCACGGTGGAGAGCAGCACGGTGGCGAGGCGCACGGTGGAGAGGCGCACGGAGAACGACTGCAGAAGGTGATGGCGGCCGCTGGCGTCGCATCCCGTCGGGTCTCGGAAGACATGATCGCCGCAGGCCGAGTTGCGGTGAACGGTGCAACGGTGATCGAGCCGGGTCGTCGCATCGATCCGCAGGCGGATGAGGTCACCGTCGACGGCAAGGCGGTGCAACTGGATCCGTCGCGCCGATATGTGATGCTGAACAAGCCCGTGGGTGTTGTCAGCTCGCTGCGTGACGAGCACGGGCGTCCCGACCTGCGTCGCTTCACGGATGCATACGAGGAGCGGCTGTTCAACGTGGGGCGGCTCGATGCAGACACGAGCGGGCTTCTGCTGCTCACCAACGACGGTGCGCTCGCGCACGTGCTCGCACATCCGTCTTTCGGGGTGACCAAGACTTACATCGCGTTGGTCAACGGTGTGATGACGCCGCAGAAGATTGCGCAGCTGACCCGTGGCATCGAGCTTGAGGACGGGCCGATCGCAGCAGACAAGGCGCGCCTGCTCGACGCGGGCGGAAAACGTGGCACGAGCATGGTCGAGGTGACGTTGCACTCCGGCCGCAACCGGATAGTGCGGCGGATGCTGGATGCCGTGGGCCACCCGGTCGTGCAACTGGTGAGGCGACGGTTCGGCCCGCTGCACCTCGGCACCCTCGAGATCGGGGCCACCCGTGATCTGACTAAGGTAGAACTCGGCGAATTGCTCACGATCTCACGGGAGAGCAAGCCGGAATAGGCCGCCAGCACCCACCGATCTTAAAGAGGCATCGTGACCGAGCGCACAACCCGCATCGATGGCACAGTGCGAGTGGTCGGTGCCGGTCTGCTCGGGGCGAGTATCGGCCTGAGCCTGCGCGCTCACGGAGTTGACGTGATCTTGGCTGACGCATCCCG
>DATMTC010000550.1:0-6056 GCA_035565115.1 Microbacteriaceae bacterium
CGCAAGGCCCTCCGCGGCGCCATCCGTGCTGATCGCGGCGCCACGCACCGTGAGGCCAGGCACGCTCACGACCTCGGCGCGCGGATCCGCATAGTGGCTCAGCAGCATCCGCGTGTATTGATCGGACGGAGCATTCAGGATGTCGTGCGCCGACGCATCCTCGACGATGCGCGCATTGTGCATGACGAGCACGCGTTGCGTCGCCTCGAGCACGATGCCCAGGTCGTGGCTGATCAGAATTGCCGTGAACTTCTCCGTCGCCTGCAGCTGCCGGATCGTATTCATGACCGCGTGCTGCACAAGCACGTCGAGCGCGGTAGTGGGTTCGTCGAACACCATCAGCCGCGGTTCAAGCGACAGTGCGAGAGCAATCGACACCCGCTGACGCATACCTCCGGAGAGCTCACCTGGGTAGCGGTCCAGTACGGATGCCGGCAGTTCCACCTTGCCGACCAGCTCGGCGGCCCTGGCTTCACGACGGCGTTTGGCCACGTGCTTGTGCGCGGCGAAGATGTCGAAGAAATGATCGCGCACGGTGCGCACCGGGTTCAGCGCGTTCATGCCTGACTGCAGTACCATCGCGAAACCGCCTCGTCGTTGCTCGCGCAACTGTTCGCGGCCCAACCGGGCAATATCCGTGCCGTCGAAGACGATCTCCCCTCGATTGATGCGGGCAGGCGACTTCAGCAGCCGGGTCAGTCCGAATCCGAGCGTCGATTTGCCCGAGCCAGACTCGCCGACCAACCCGACGAACTCGCCGGCTTCGAGGTCGAATGACACGTCGCTGACGGCTTGCACCGGCGCGCTATCGCTCGGTTCATAAACTATCGACAGGTCCCGCACGTTCAGCAGTGTCATTTCTTCGCTCCTTCGCGCAGCCTCGGATTGCTCAGCCCGTCGACTCCGAAGAGGATGAACGTCATCGAGGTCGCAAGCAAAGCGATGCACAGGCCGGGAACAAACAGCAGCACCCACTGACCGGTCAGCAGAACGTTGCTGTTCTGCGACCAGAACAGCATCGTGCCCCAACTGATCGTTGAGCTATCGCCAAGCCCGAGAAACTCAAGGCCGGCTTCAGACAGGATGGCCGCGGTTGCCGCACCGAAAAAGCTGCCGACGATCAGCGACGTCATGTTGGGCAGGATCTCGCGGAACACAATGCGACTTGCGCTGTCGCCGCTGAAGATCGCCGCTGTGATGAAGTCGCGCGACCGCAACGACTGGGTCTGGGATCGCAGCACCCGAGCACCCCACGCCCAGCTCGTGAGCACGATCACAAGAACGATCATCGTCAGGCCGCCGTTCTGAAGGTATGCGGCGATCACGATCATCAGCGGCAGTGCAGGGATGATCAGGAACAGGTTGACGATGAAGTTCACGACGTCACCCACGAATGTGCGGATGTAACCCCAAGTCAACCCGACGAGCACGGCGATGATCGTGGACAGGCCGCCCGCCACGAGCCCCACGACCACGGAGACTTGCGCACCGAAGATCACCTGCGACAGCACATCCTGTCCGGCTGCCGTGGTGCCGAATGGATGCGCGGCGCTGCCTTCTGCGCTGCGCGGAAAGCTGTTGTCGTGGGGGTCGTATGGCGCGATTAGCGGTGCGAAGATCGCCAGCAGAATGAAGAACCCGAGCAGCACGATGCCGATCCGCGCCTTCTTGTTGGCCCAGATCGTGCCGAACGCCCTGCCGAGTGCACGCAGCCATCCGACGGATGCGCCGATGGCGCGATCACGAGTTGATTCGTGCGCGGTCGCCATCATCGCCTGGTCCTCGGATCGAGGATGCCGTACAGGATGTCGACGATGAAGTTCGCGACGAGCACGCTGACCGTGATCATCAGGAAGAGGGCCTGCATCAGCGGGTAGTCCTGGTTCGTGACCGCGTTGTACAGCAGGTATCCAACACCTGGGTAGTTGAATACGCGCTCGACGAGCACTGAGCCGCCGACGACTCCGCCCAGCGCGAGACCGAACGTTGTCAGGTTCGGCAAGACCGCGTTGCGCGCCGCGTATCGCAGCGCCACGGTGTGACTGCGCAGCCCGTTCGCCTCGGCGAACGTCACGTAGTCTTCGCCCAGTGTGTTGATCATGTTGTTGCGCATTCCAAGGATCCAACCGCCCAGTGAGGTGATCAAAAGAGTCAGCGCAGGCAGGATGCTGTGACTGACGGCATCCCCAAGAAACGCCAATGAGAACTCGGGCGTCGCGGACGCACCGTATGCGCCGGAGGTTGGGAATGCGCCGGCGACGTAGCCGAGGAAGAACAGCAGTAGCAGCGCGGTCCAGAAATATGGGAATGCCGAGGCGAACGTCCCAGCCACGGTCGGCAGTGTCTCGAACCACGTTCCACGTTTCCATGCCGCCAGCACGCCGAGCAAGGTGCCGACGATGAACGCGACAATCGTGACAACGCCGACAAGCACGATGGTCCACGGCAGCGCAGCAAGAACAAGGCTGCCGACCGATTCAGGGAAGAACGTGTACGAGAGCCCGAAGTTGAAATGCACCAGCGAGTTCAGGTAGTCAAGGTATTGCGAGCCCAGATTGCCCGTCGGAACGCCAAGCTGGGCCTCGATCGCCGCCTTGGTCGCCGGGCTGACTGGCCCGTTGTGCGCGAGCTTCGCAAGAACAGCGTCGGCCGGGGACCCCGGCATGAGCCGCGGCAGAATGAAGTTCACCGTCACCGCTGCCCACACCGTCAGGAGCAGGAGGCCGACCTTCCTCAGCGCGTACCGCATCCAACTCCGCCCCCGCCTCGGCCCCTGCGTGCGGTGCTCACGCCTTCTTCAGATGCGTCAAGATGAGCAGCGGCGTCTCGTTCCAGGTGTTCGGCGGCGCGTACGGGTCGGACGCGCTCGGCCAGCCAGTGAACTGCTTGTCGCTGAAAAGACCCCACAGCCCTCCATAGAACATGCCGATCGCCGGCACCTGCTGATAGACGACGTTCTGTAATTCAGCCACGATCTTCTTCTGCTCGCTCTGATCGTCGGTAGCGCGCAGCTCCGCAAGCAGCGCGTCGGCGTGCGGATCCTTGAACCGCTCGAAGTTCGCCGTGGTCGACGTGCCAACCGGCGTGGCGAATTGACTGTTGAGCAGGTTGTTGAAGTCCTCATAGACCAACCCTGTGCCGCCGTAGCTTCCCATCGCCAGGTCGAAATCACCATTGTTCAGTGACTGTGTGTACGCGGCAGGCTGCGGCTGGTCGATCTTCACCGAGATCCCGATGGCACCCAGCTGCGACTGCACCGTCTGCACTCCGCGCAGCCAGTCCGTGTATCCATTCGCCGTCATGATCGTGAGTTGCAACTGCTTGCCGCTGGCGTCGACGAGTTTCGAACCCGACTTGGTGTACCCGGCTTTCGCGAACTCGGCCAGGGCCTTGTCGGTGTTCTGCGTGATCGCCCCGCCGTTCGGAAGATCGCTGCTGAGCCACTCCTGCTGATTGGGGAGTAGCAGCCCGCTCATCCCGGCCGCTTTGACGTAACCTTGCTCGGCATCCTGCGCGATCTTGTCGCGATCAAGCGCCCAGTTCAGGCCCTGGCGAAAGTCGACGTTGTTGAACGGCGCCTTGGTCAGATTCGGGAAGAGGGCGATGGTTCCGCCCGGCGGAAACCAGTAGCTGTTGTGCTTCAGGTCAGCCTTGACCCAGGTTCCCTTGACGTCGGTGATGAAGGAGTATGCCCAGTCGTAGCCCTTCTTCACGATGTCGAGTTGGGTGTTCGAGGCCGGCAGCACGATCTTGGCCGCTGCTACCTTGTCGGCCTGCCAGTAGTCAGGATTCTTCTTCAGCGTGTACTGGTTCGGCGTGAATTTATCCAGCACATATGGGCCGGTCGCCACTGGTTTGGTGTTCGCGAATGTCACCGGGTTCTTGACGCTCTTCCAGATGTGCTCTGGCACGATGATCTGCTGTTCGATGATGGATGCCGCAGGCACATCCGGGCCCTTGAGATGAAAGGTTACCTTTTGCCCGCTCGTGTCGATTGACGCGACGTGCTGCCAGACACCTCCCGTGTCGAGTGCGGGAGTCTTTTTGATCAGATTGAACGTGAACACGACGTCGGCGGGTGTGAAGTCTTTGCCATCCGACCACTTCACGCCCTTCCGAATGGTGAAGACAACAGTTTTCGGATCCGGGATGGTGTAGCCGGTCGCCAAGAAGGGCGTCGCTTTGCCGTCGAGGATGTTAACCACTTCGAGCGGTTCATACATGTAGTTCGTGGCGACTCGCTTGCTGGCGGAGAACGGGTTGAAGTTCCTCTGGAACGTCGGTGACCCGGTGTCCGCCGAGACAAGCATCGAGCCGGATCCCGTATTGCTTGACTTGTTCTGCACGTTGATACTGCACGCGCTCATCGCCAGAATCGCCGCCGTGCTGAGAACGGCGAGAACCGCTTTGCCGCCTCGGCCTTTCGTGAGCTTCATTGCCGCATCCTTTTCTCTCCCCGTTTCCAGTGTATGCGCATACATTCCTGCACGCAAGGTGCCTTGGCTACATAGTTGCCCTGAAAGTGCGGCGTCGAACAGCTACTGAAGTGACATGGTCTCGGCCCCGAGGTACTCGCGCGCTGCCCAGGATGCCGGGTCCTTCGCAAAGTGGCCATGCAGACCGCCAGCGGTGAGCGCGTTATCCAGCGCCGCCATTATCATCGACTGGTCGAGCACCAGGCGGCGGTGACCGACCGCGCCCGTTGCTGGGTTGACGGCGTCGAAGAATCCGCCATCCGCCGAATAGATGTCGGGGTAAATACTGCGCAGTTTTTGAATGTTGGCGTACGCCTGCTGCGGCAGCACGTCGAGCGCGAGGAACGAGGCGTGCGGCGTCACGGTTGTTTCGCTGTCGCAGGTTGTGCACTGAGCAAGCCCCTGCCCTGTTGGAAAGGCGCGGCCCGCTGCACCGTACACACCGTATCCGCCCGTGTCGTCAGCCGTGCTCGAGGGAGACATCCCCCACACCGGAAAGTGCAGCACGTCCGTCGCGTATTTCACTTGCACCTGGGCTGAGCGCAGATCGGCCAAACCGAAGCTACTGGGTCCCCATTGCGTCTCTGGCACGATCTCGTTCACCATAAGCGCCTCGAACATGCCGCCGCCCCATGTGGGGATGAATGTGAGCGACGTGCCCGGATAGTTGTAATGGCCCTCCCAGACATGGAACGGCTTGCCAGAGATCGGATCGTTGTATGTCTGCCAGTACCCACCCACCGGCCATTGGCCCTGCCATGAGAAGTCCGGATCGGTGGGGCACTGTTGGGGTGGCAGTGTGCGCCAGGTGCGCCACCAGACGTCTCCCGGCATCTGGTGCAGCCCCATCCCGACGTAGATGGCAATTCGCGGATCACTGTAAAGCGCGCCGTTGTGATAGTCCGCCGGTCCCTGGTCAGCGTAATAGCCGCCATACATCTGACCGGTCGGCTGGTTGCCTTCGATCGCCGGATTCGTGTTGCAGTTCGTCTGGGCGCGATCATCGTAGAAAATCGAGAAATCCAACTCCGAGATGAGTGGATTCACCAGACCACGAAGTTCAGGCAGCGCCTGGCGCACCACCATGAGACCCGAAGCGTACAACCCGTTGTCGACAGCCGAGAGGAAGAAGCAATTGTCCCGTGTCGGCGTCGTTTCGCTGCTGCAATCGATGTCGCCGGGGTTGCGGATGACATGGCCCGTTGATGTGTCGTACCACTGGAACAGCATCCCGTGCGATCTTCTGAGCGATGCGACCGTATTCAGTGTCGCTGAGATCAACGACCTCGCTTGCGGCCTGCTGATCAGCTTGAGGCCGTTCGCGGATACGACGGCGTCGAGATAGAGGCCGATGTTCGCCGCCGACGTGTAATTGCCGCGCACGTCGCCCGGTCCGAGATTGTCCAGCGGCAGATGCGTCGACAGGTCGACGTCCTTCGCATAGAACGCCCACGTGTCGCGGGCGATGCCATACAGGTCGGATCGCTGAGCAGAAGTCAGGCTGGATTGCTGGCTCGGCTGCGACTGATCTGCTGCCGGGCTGCGCACCGCAGCACTCGCGGCGCCGGGCGTGCTGCCGCC
>DATMTC010000551.1:0-4249 GCA_035565115.1 Microbacteriaceae bacterium
AGGCCGCCGCGCTCGCGGCGCGCGGCATCCGGGTCGAGGATGGCATGGTCGATCACGTGATCGGGCGCGACGGGCAGCTGGCGGGAGTTGCGATGGCCGACGGGCGCGTGGTCGAACTTGACGCGATCTTCACCGCGCCGAGGTTGGTGCCACGAGACGAGCCGTTACGTCAGCTGGGCGCGGCGCGCACCGAGCAGCAGCATGGGTCGTTCGTGACGACCGACCTCGCTGGCACGACGAGCGTTCCAGGCGTGTGGGCGGCAGGCAACGTCGCGACGCCGTTCGCTAACGTGCCGTATGCGATCGGCATGGGCGCGCTGACAGGCGGCAGAATCAACCACGAGCTGATCCTCGAGGATGTTGAACACGCACTGTCAGCGCGGCACCATGACCGTGACTATGCCGTTGCTGTAGCGGAGCCGACGCCCTGACGGATGACGCGCTTTGAAGCATCCCCGCCGTCGCCGATGTATGTCGAGCCGCCGTATCCGACGATGAGATAGCCGATGATCGACAGCAACCAGAGCAGGAAGAAGCTGAACGCGCCGCCCTTGCCGAACGCGCGGCCGAGGCCGAGGGCCACGATGATCCCGACGATGATGTTCGCGATGGGAACGAAGAGCAGGATCGTGAGGGCGCCGTGGTAACCGGCGATCTTCACCAGCAAGTAGGCGTTGTAGATCGGGATGATGGCTCCCCAGCCCGGGCGACCCGCCTTCGTGAGCACTGGCCAGAGAGCCACCACCATGATGACGTAGCCGATGATCCCGCTGATGATGGATGCCGTCGGATCGTAGGTGGACTGGGTGGCGATCAGAGCTGTTGAAGCGTTCAGATCAAACATGGTTTCCTCTCTAGGGGGCGGACTGCCCATCCGAATGCTATTGGTGGTGCACCCGCACCGCGCCCCCTCAACCAGGGGTACTCGCCGTTCCTGCCTCGTCCCCCTTCCCGCTTGGTGCCCTGTCCTGCTTGGTGGCGAGGGCGTGGGCGAGCGGGCGAATGGGCCGCCGGACGGTCAGGCTAGCCTTGACACATGAGCTTCAAAGACACGCCCATCGACGCGACTTCGGCCCAGCGACTGCGCGAGAACAACCTGCGCCTCAACCTGGTCGACACGACCGACACGGATGCCTTCACCGCGTGGTACCAAGCGGATGCCCGTGGTTTCTATGGCGCGCGGCCAGCGCAGAAACAGCTCGATGAGCAGCTGTCTCGCACGGCATACCGGCGTACTACGGGCGTCTGGGACGAGACGGCGGCCGATCCGCTCACCCCCGTGGCGACCGTCTCCACGTGGCCGACGCCGATGATGCTGCCCGGCGGGCGTGACATCCAGACCTGGGCCGTCAGCTCCGTGACGGTAGCGCCGACACACCGCAGGCGAGGCATCGCGCGCGCCCTGCTCGAGGCCGAGCTGCGCACGGCCAAGAGTCTGGGCATCCCGGTGGCCGCGCTGACGGTGTCTGAGGCGACGATCTACAGCCGATACGGATTCGGGCCGGCCGCGCAGGCAGTCGATCTGGAGATCAACACTCGGCGGACGCGCTGGGTCGGGCCGCAGGCATCCGGTCGGCTGCATTTCGTCACACTGGAGCAGCTGCGCGAGAGCGGACGTGCCGTGTTCGAGCGCGCGCGTGTGGCCAACGCCGGTGACATCGAGCTCGACGATCAGCTGTGGGAGCGGCTGGTCGGCGTGATCGGAGACAGCGATGACGAGGCGAAGCATCTGCGCGCCGTGCGCTACGACGACGCGAGCGGTGCGATGCAGGGCTTCGCGATCTATCGCGTCACGGGCGGCGAGCAGGACTTCACGCAACACACCGCGGAGGTGCGCTATCTGTGTGCGGCGACGAATGACGCATCCGCTGGTCTGTGGCGCTACCTGCTCGAGCTCGACCTGGTCAGCACGGTGAGCGCGCCGCTGCGCTCCGTCGATGATCCGATTCTGTGGCAGGTGTCGGATGTTCGTGCCGTGCGCACCAAGCACCGCTCCGATCATCTGTGGGTGCGCATCCTCGATGTTGCGGCGGCGCTCGAGGCGCGCGCATACAGCGCTGCAGGCCGATTCGTGCTCGACATCGACGACCAGCTCGGGTTCGCGAGCGAGCGCGCAGTCGTGTCGATTGACGAGGCAGGTCGCGCCACGGTGGCGGATGCCGCCGGTTCGGTTGCCGGCGGCCTCCCCGGTCTTGCACTGCCGATCGACATGCTCGGGGCGCTTTATCTGGGAGGCGTTTCCGCGCGAACTCTGGTGCGTGCCGGACGCATCACCGAGCTGACGCCCGGTTCTGCCGATCTGATCGATGCGTCATTCCGTTCACCGGGCGCGCCGTGGCTGAGCACGTGGTTTTAGCCGCACTGGTTCAGCCGTTCACGTGCCTGTGAGACTGCTGAGCCTCGTTTTGCCTGAGACAGGTCGCGCGAGGTAGCTTCAAGCGGATGCGCGTTCGAACGATTCTCATGTGCGGCATTGCCGTGGTCGTTGTCGCGCTCCTGGTCGGGTTCGGAGTGGTCGTGACGACGTCCGGACATGGCGACCAGGGCGCTCAGCACGGCGCGGGCCAACGCGGCGACCTGCACACGACCGCGCCATCCGTAACACCGAGCGCGCACCCGAAGCGCACAACCAAGCCCGAACCAACCGAACTGCCTGCGACACCGAAGCCGACCCCGGCGTACGGCGACTACATCGCGCTCGGCGACTCGTATGCTGCCGGCGTAGGCTCCGGCGACGAGACAGGCCGCTGCCGGCGCAGCCCGAACGCCTATCCACAGGTGCTCGACGCGAACAAGGCATTCTCGTTGCAGCAGACGGTGGCGTGCAGCGGCGCCACCACAGCGGATGTGCAGCGCTTCCAACTGTCTGAGCTTGACGACACGACCGACCTGGTCACTCTGACGGTAGGCGGAAATGACCTCGACGTTGCCGGGCTGTCCGACGCGTGCGCGCGCGGCGTCACGTCGAAGTGTCAGGCCAGGTTCCGCACGTCGCTCACCCTGTTGAACGTGCTCCCCGACCGCCTCGCGGCAACGTTCAGCGCGGTGGCCAAGGCTGCGCCGAACGCGCGCATCGTCGTGACCGGCTACCCGTTGATGTTCAAGATGCCTGCGACAGACAGCCCCGAGTTCACCACAATCGCCGTCGCGAACGCAGCGACAGCATCGTTAGATCAGATCATCAAGAACGCGGTAAAGAAGAAGCGGTCGGATGGGCTGAAAATCCAGTACGTCGCGGTCGACTTTGCCGGTTACGAGATCGGTGACAAGACGCCGTGGATCAACGCGACCGGTCGGGATGCCTTCCATCCGACCGCTGCCGGCTCGAAGGCGATCGCGCAGGAGATTGAGAAGGCGCTGAAGAAGTAGCTGACGCTCGTGCTCGGGAAGTCGCTGAATCGGCGGCCGACAAGCCGGAACGCGTAGCTGACGAGCCAGCGGAAGTAGCAGCTGACGAGTCAGGCTGAACGCGTAGCTGACGAGCCAGCTGGCTGAGTCGCTAACGAAAGTCGCCGACCTACGGCCGAAACGCAGCCGCACGCAACCGATCATCAGCTAAGGGCCGCAGCGATTCCTCTCCGGTTGTCTGCGGATTACCCATGCTGTTCTTACCTGTGCGGTGCGTTGATCGTCACCACCTCCTTGCGAGCTATGTACGGATGAAAGGAATTGAATTTAGAGAAATACTAGCACATACGTTCGAAATGTGAGACAATGGAAGCATGACATCGCTTCTGGAGGCACCGGCGGACACTCCGCAGTTTGCTGCGCTCTATGAAGCGACTGAAATTCTGCGGCAGGCGTTGGACGCGCTTGACCCGTCGAGACTGGACGATTCCGAGTTGCTCGCGGTCTTGAATCGGCTGGAACAGCCGGGCCGACTGATCGATGCGGCTCGGGTGCGCACGGCCGCGGAGGCCGCGGATCGTTCGCGTGCCGACCTTGGCCACGATGGGTTGGCCTGGCGGGCCGGATGCCGCAATGCCGCAGACCTTGTGACTCGCGCAACGCGAGTGTCCACACGGGAAGCGATGCAGCGAATCAAATTGGGTTCGGTCTTGGCTTCGCGCGTGAATGTTCTCGGGGTGTCGCCGTCACGATTCCCAGTGGTGGCGGCAGCAATGGCGTCTGGTGCTTTGGGGGTTGATTCGGCGCGGTTGATCGTTGACGGGTTGGCAAGCGTGACCCGGATTTGCGGGCCGGGCGAGATGGAGGGTGCCGAGCGTGCGCTGGTGGCCACCGCGACCGG
>DATMTC010000552.1:0-3192 GCA_035565115.1 Microbacteriaceae bacterium
CCAGAGATCAGCCCTGCCGGCCCGGTTCAGGCGCTGAACGGCACGCCAATCGCGGATGCGAGTGGCAACGTCGGGTTCCCGGGCTTCGACTCGCAGACGGCGACCAATTCGCTCGGCTATGCAGCGCAAATGCTCGAGAACGGCGTGCAGGTGGCCAACGTGTATCTCTCCGATCTGCACGGCGATCACAGCGGCGCGAACACGGGTGACCTCGGGCCAGGATCACAGGTCTACGAGCAGCAACTGAGCGAATACAACACGGCGTTCGGTCAATTCCTCACGCGGCTGGCCAGCGACGGCATCACGCCGAAGAACACGTTGTTCGCGGTGACGACCGACGAGGGCGACCACTTCTCAGGCAGCGCCGCCTCTCCGGCGGGGTGCACCGGACTGGACGGCAATTACTGCAACTACACGACGCGATCGGAGGTGAACGTCAATCTTCCTGGGCTGCTCACCACCCAGAAGTCCGATATGACAGCGTTCGCGATCCACTCCGATCCCGCGCCGGCCCTGTGGGTGCAAGGCAATCCCGCCCCAGGCGACCCTGCTGTGCGCACGCTGGCTCGCGACATCGGCGGGCTGTCCATCACCAACCCGCTCACCGGCGCAACAGACAAGGTGGCGACCTTCATGGCCGACCCCGTGGAAGAGAAGATCCTGCACTTCGTTAGTTCGGATGCCGCCCGAACGCCGACGATGACACTGTTCTCCGGAGAAGACGAATATGTCGGCGGCGGCCCGGCGAACTGCAACTCGTCGTGTGTGTACACGTCGAACGGCTATGCCTGGAACCACGGCGGGATCTGGCCGGACATGCAGGACATCTGGGCCGGTTACGTCGGTCCGGGCATCTCAGACCGGGGTATCAACCAGAGCGTGTGGACCGATCAGGTCGATACTCGGCCGACGCTGCTCGCGCTCACCGGGTTGCGCGACGACTATGCAGGCGACGGCCGGGTGCTCGTCGAGATCACGGCACCGCAAGCGTTGCCGCGCGCACTCCGGGCGCATCACGCATCCGTTGTGCAACTCGGCCAGGCGTACAAGCAGCTGCTCGGCTCTGCCGGTCAATTCGCGCAAGACACCCTTGCCGTGTCCACTCGGGGTCTGGAAAGTGGCAGCGCCACCAGTGACAAGCAGTATCTGTCAACCGAGGCCACTCTGGCTCAGCTGGGCAGTCAGCGTGATCGGCTGGCCGAACAGATCGGCAGCCAGCTGCTCGGTGCAGCGTTCGGAGGGCATCCGATCAGCGAGCAGCTTGCCCACAGCCAGATAGCGCACGCGCAGCAGCTGCTGCAGACCGCACGCGGGCTGGCATCCGCAGGCTGATCAAGACCAAGGCTCGCTATGATCGGGCAAGTGGCATTCTCCCCCGATCAACGCAGCGATGGGCGCGTGCGAGTGGCCGTTCTCGGCCCCGTGCTGATGTCAGGGCGCTCCGGAGAGCTCGTGGAAGCACCCGGCGCGCTCGGCAAGAACTTCATCGTCGCGCTCGCACTCGCACCGGGATCGACCCTGTCCGTGCGCGGCCTGGTCGACGACCTGTGGGGTGAGAATCCGCCACGCAACGAGAAGGCAGCCCTGCAGACACTCGTGTCTCGCGTGCGCGCCGTCTGCGCCGCCGACCTGATCGTCTCAACAGCGAGCGGATACGGGCTGATCGCGGCGCTCGATCAGATCGACCTGACGCGTGCATCCGAGCACCGAGATCGGGCACGCTCCGCCCAAGCGAGCGGCGATCACGTGCGTGCCGAACGCGAGGCGACAGAGGGGCTCGCGCTCTGGCACGGCGAGGTCGCCGCCGAACTCGCCGACACCGAGCTGGCCGGGCGCCTCGCAACGGCCGCATCCGCGGTGCGCGCAGATCTGTACCGGGTGCGTGCCACGGCACGCATCGATCAGGGGAATCACGCTGCGGCTGCCGGCGATCTTGAGGCGCTCGTCGGCCTGTCGCCGTATGACGACGGGGCGCAACTGCTGCGGATGCGTTCGCTGGCGGCATCCGGCAGGCGAAACGACGCGATTCGTTCGTTCGCTGAATTTCGCAATCGCATGCGCGACGATCTCGGCACCGATCCGTCGCGCGAATTGGTGCAACTCAACGCGCAGCTGCTGCACGGGGAGGAAGATTTTCCAGCAGCGGCGCAGCGCGTACGCATCGGTTTGCGCAGCTCCCCGAATGAGCTCATCGGACGGGATGCCGATGTCGATGCGATCGCCGAACTTCTCGCGCGTTCACGGCTCACCACCGTGCTCGGTGTCGGTGGGCTCGGCAAGACGCGACTCGCGCAAGAGATCGCCCAGCGCGCCGCCCACACCGTGCCAGCAGTGATCGTCGTTGAGCTCGCCAGCGCGCGCACCGGTGAGGATGTTCCGCTCGCGCTCGCATCGACACTCGGCATCGGCGAGGCGGCCGCTAGCCGCCTGAAACGTGTTGACGTCGGTGACAGGCGAGACCTGCGCAGTCGCATCCTGGCAGCTCTGGCCGAGCAGCAGACGCTGTTGGTGATGGACAACTGCGAGCACATCATCGACGCCGTTGCTGCTTGGGTGTCCGACATCCTCGACTCCGTGGCGTCTGTGCGTGTTCTGGCCACCAGCCGAGCCCCTCTGCAAATCGCCGCAGAACACGTGTATGCGCTGGAACCGCTGTCAAGCGTGGACAGCGCTGAGTCGTTGCCGCCGGCCGTCACCCTGTTCATCGACCGCGCACGCGCGGCCCGCCCGTCCGCGTCGCTTCCCGTCGACACGATTGCGCGTCTGTGCGATCGGCTCGATGGCCTGCCGCTGGCGATCGAGCTAGCCGCAGCTCGCATCCGTTCGATGTCAGTCGAAGAGATCGAACGACGCATCGGCAACCGTTTCGCGCTGCTCACCGGTGGCGATCGCACGGCTCCAGAACGTCATCGCACGCTTCTGGCTGTCATCGATTGGAGCTGGAATCTGCTCAGCGAATCCGAGCGGCGGATGCTTCGCAGACTCTCCCGTTTTCCTGACGGGTTCAGCGCTGAAGCGGCGAGTATCGTCGCAGCAGACAGTGCAGGACCCGACAGTGCAGGGCCAGGCAGCGCCGGACCAGGCAGTGCAGCAATGGGACGCGCCGACGCCCCGGACGACGACCTGGAGTCCCTGGTGAACCAGTCGCTGGTCTCCGTTGCCGATTCGTCGCGAACCGGTTCCGTTCGGTAT
>DATMTC010000553.1:0-5833 GCA_035565115.1 Microbacteriaceae bacterium
AAGCCGGGTCAAGTCTGAGGGCTTGGTCAAATAGCACGGCCCAGATAAGAACGGTGCAGGGTGCTGCGACGACATCGCCGCGCCCTGCACCACGACAGGAAACATCATGACCACCATCGCAGAACGGCAGCATCCGGCGCAGCACGGCTCGAACCCTCGGCCCGCCGCTGCACCGTCGTCGCGTCCCGCCCGAGCCAAGGCGCGTGCGCTGCGGCGCCGCCGAATCCTGGTCGGCTGGAGTTTCATCCTGCCGAACTTTCTCGGCTTCGCGCTGTTCACGCTCGTGCCTGTCATCGCCGCGTTCGTGCTGGCGTTCATGCACTGGGATGCATACAACCCGCCGACCTGGGCCGGCATCGACAACTTCACCAGGCTGATCGGGGACGACAGTTTTCATGTCGCGCTGATCAACACCTGCCTGTATGCCCTCGGTCACGTGCCGCTGACGCTCGCGATCGCGCTGTGCCTCGCGCTGCTGCTCAATCAGAAGCTGCGCGGGATCGCGTTCTTCCGCGTTGCGATCTTCTTTCCATATATCACCTCGCTCGTGGCCGTTGCGATCGTCTGGAACATGCTGTTCAACCCGACGACAGGGCCGATCAACCAGTTCCTGCACCTGATCGGCATTGCGGATGCCCCGGGCTGGACCGCCAGCACAACCTGGGCGCTGCCCGCGGTGATCATCACCAGTGTCTGGCGCGACATGGGCTACTACATGGTGCTGTTCCTGGCAGGCCTGCAGGCGATTCCGCAGGAGTACTACGAGGCGGCGGAGGTCGACGGCGCTGGCAGGTGGCAGAAGTTCTGGAATGTGACGCTGCCGTCGCTGCGGCCCACGACGTTCCTCGTGCTCGTGCTGTTGAGCGTCTCAAGCTTCAAGGTCTTCGACCTGATCTTCGTCATGACCCAGGGTGGGCCAGGGCGGGCAACACTCGTGCTGTCTCAGCTGATTTATCAAGACGGCATCATCAACGGACAGTTCGGCTACTCGTCCGCGATCTCGCTCGTGCTGTTCGTCATCGTGCTGATCGTGACGGTGTTCCAATTCAAACTGCAACAAAGGAGGGAGCGCTGATGTCGACCCTCACCTCAGACCTGACAGAACAACTCGAGCTTGCGGAGGGCGCGGGCGGATCCGGCCGCGGGTCGCACGGAGGCCGCCGGACGATCGTGCCCCGAAGCGGACGCAGGCGCATCCGTTCTCGCATTTCCCGCGTGCTCATGTACGTGCTGCTGACCGTGCTGCTTGCCGTCGTGCTGCTGCCGTTCATCTGGATGCTGTCATCGTCGCTGAAACACGACACCGAAGTGCTGACCGTGCCGATCCAGTGGATTCCGAAGACGTTCGTGTGGAGCAACTATTCGCAGATCTGGCACGAGGTTCCGATGGCCGGATACCTGATGAACTCGGCGATCTTGGCGATCGTGATCACGTTCCTGCAGGTGCTGACCGGAAGTTTCGCTGCATACGGTTTCTCGAAGGTGCGCTTCCCTGGGCGCGATGCGCTGTTTCTCGCGTACATCGCGACGATCGCGGTGCCGTGGCAGGCATACATGATTCCGCAGTACATCATGATGCAGAACGCCGGCCTGACGAACACCTTCACCGCGCTCATCCTGCTGCAGGCGTTTGGCGCGTTCGGCGTGTTCCTGATGCGGCAGTACTACATGACGATCCCGGATGAGCTGAGCGAGGCCGCCCGCATCGACGGTCTGAACGACTACGGAATCTGGGCGCGGATCATCCTGCCGCTGTCGAAGCCCGCGCTCGCGTCGCTTGCGCTTCTGACGTTCGTGAACACCTGGAACGACTACATGGGGCCGTTCATCTACCTGTCCAGTAACAGCCTGTGGACCGTGCAGATCGGGCTCAGATCGTTCATCGGGCAGTATTCGGCGCAGTACGCGATGATCATGACCGGGTCGGTGATCTCGATCATCCCGATTCTGGTGATCTTCCTCGCCGGGCAGCGTTACTTTATCCGCGGCATCGCCACGAGCGGGATGAAGGGGTGAGCGGGGTGGCTGTTTCGGCTGCGTCGGCTGGGTCTGTGTCTGGTTCGTCTGTGTCGGCTGGTGCTGTTGGTTCTGTTGGTTCTGCTGGTTCTGTTGGTGCTGGAGCTTCTCGGGCATCCGCGCCGGTCAAGCGGCGCAGGCTCTTCACTGTCTCGCACGAGACGTTCGAGTCGATGTTCGCGCTGGTATACACCGGACTGATGGTGAACGTGGCGCTCGTCGCGGCCAACCTGCCGCTGGCGTTCTTCGTGTTCGCAGTGCCGGATCCGCTGGCGTCGTGGCCGTTCTTCCTGTTGTTGTCGCTGACGCTTGCGCCCTCGGTCGCCGGCGCGTTCGGATGCTTCCGGGCACTGAAAGACGACGGCCCGCCTCGGCCGCTGCTCGCGTTCTGGCGCAGCTACCGGCGCAACGTGGTTCGCGCGTTCGTGCTGGGGGCGGCCTCTGGTGCTGTCGTCGCGATCGTGCTGCTCGACCTCGCGGTGCTCGGGTCGAATCCGTTCGCGCCGCTGATTGCGCCAACGTTCTTCGTGCTGGGCGTCACGGCACTCGCCGTGGCGATCGTGGCGCTGGCCGGGTTCGCGCTGTATCCGCAGGTATCCGCGTGGTCGATCGTGAAAGCATCCGTCTATCTGGCGATCAAGCGCTGGTATTTCAGCGTGATGGCGCTTGTGCTGGTCGGCCTGATTGCCGCGGCCGTGTTGCTGCAGCCGATCCTCGGGGCGTTCCTGGTGCCGAGTCTGCTGCTGTTCGCGGTGTGGAGCAATGCGCACTTCTCCTTCGTGCGCCTGGTGGAGGCCGCGCGCTGACGGCGGCCCGCTTCTTCCCCCGGCTCCTTCCCTCTCGCTCCATCCCCGCGGGCGGCGAGTTGCGTTCCGTCGTTATGAGATCCGGTCGACACGCCGAACAGTTGTGCCATCCGCACGGCGTGTCGACCGAATCTCATCGGGACGGTACGGCCGCAGTTGTCTCCTCCACAGCCGGGCGAAGTCGCTGGCGCGCGCGGGAATTCGATAGCCTTCAGATGTGGCCATTTCTTACGCCAAGAATCGGGGTGCGCGTGAGGGATCGTCCAATGGTTATGCCGATATTCGGCACGAGACCAGAGGCCATCAAGATGGCGCCCGTCATCGCGGCCCTCGCGACCCACGAGCGGCTCGATGTGCGTGTTGCCGTTACCGGACAGCATCGCGAAATGCTCGACCAAGTCAACCGAGTGTTCGGAGTCCAACCGGCGATCGATCTGAACATCAGTCGTCCCGGGCAGACGCTCACCGATATCACCGTGGCAGTCATGTCTGGGCTAGCCGATGCCTTCGCCGACCGTAACAGACCGGATGCGGTTCTCGTGCAGGGCGACACGTCGACCTCTACCGTCGCTGCTCTGTCTGCGTACTACCACCGCATCCCGGTCATCCATCTCGAGGCGGGCTTGCGCTCCGGAAATCCATTGTCTCCCTTCCCAGAGGAGGGCAATCGCAAGGTCACCGGCCAACTGTCGGCCTTGCACCTGGCACCGACGAGCAGGTCGCGTGCGAATCTTCTGGCCGAGAACGTTCCTGAATCCGACATCGTGGTAACCGGTAACACGGTGATCGACGCACTCCTGCACGTGGTGAGTCTCGGCACGCCGTTCACCGACGAGCGAGTCGCCGCGGCTGTCGAGTCCGGCCGCAGGATCGTGGTCTCTACCGGGCACCGCCGCGAATCGTGGCAGAGCGGGCTGACGCAGACGGCCCGGGCTCTTGCGCGGGTCGCGGCGACACATCCGGACGTGATCGTCGTGATGCCGCTGCACAAGAACCCGATCGTGCACGAAGCAATCGAGCCTGTGATGCGCGGTCTGCAGAACGTCGTGATGACCGAACCTCTGGATTATCCGCAGTTCAGCCATTTGCTCTCGGCCGCGCACGTCATCGTGACCGACTCGGGTGGCATTCAGGAAGAAGCGCCCAGCCTCGGGAAGCCTGTGCTCGTCACGAGGGACACGACTGAACGCCCCGAGGCCGTCGAAGCAGGCGCGGTGCGACTGATCGGAACGGATGAGAATCGTGTGTTTGCCGAACTGACGTCGCTACTCGACGATCCCGGCGTCTATCGAGCTATGAGCTTGGCTGTCAACCCCTATGGCGACGGCCGCGCCGCCGAGCGGGCGACCGCGGCGATCGGTGCGTTCCTCAATGTCGACACGCGCCTCGCTGACTTCGTTGCTTCGTGACGCTCGAGGCGGGGACGTAACCGGGATCGTGCCGCGCAACTGCTGTTGAAGAGAATTCTGCCGCAGCAGCAGCACGAGCCCGACGATGAACGGCAAACATAGCGACGATATGAACGTCGCGATGATCATATGCTTGTAAATCTCCGACTGCCCCTCCGACAGCATCACCGCCCAGAACTGCAGCCACAGGGCAAAGACTGCGACGATCACCGCCCTTGCCAACGCGACAGCCGGCGCCCCGAGTCGTCGCCGTGTCGCAACGGCAATGGCCAGGAATAAGGTGACGAGTTGAATGACGACAAGGAGCAACGGCACAACCCGGAACACGGTCGAAATGCTGGAGATCACCGGCACCCGTTGATCTTTCGTCGAGGGCGGCTTCCCACTGTCCGCCATATACGATCCGAGATAATTCAGCTGGGGTTGAGCCATCGCCTCAAGTCCACGATCGGCCAGCGAGATCAGTCGCGCCGGGTGGCTTAGATAGAACACGGCGACCTTGGAGACGGTGACATTCCGCTGAAATTCGCCGAAATGCGGGTTTAGCGCCGCCGAGTTCTGCGAGATGATCGCGGCCCCCGAACTTGACGCGAATGTCTTATCCAGCCCGAACCAGGCCAGGTCGGCTTTCGGCGTCGGGCTGTGCGGCAGCATCTCGACAAAGATTGCGTTATAGAGATTGAGTTCATTGAAGCGTTTGGGCTGGTTGGCGAGGAAGACCCCAGTGAACGCGACCAAGGCCACGACCGCGACGAAGGCCGGCACGCGCGTGGCAAGCCCGCGCACCAGGCGTCGTCTCGCCGGCTCCGTTTCTCGAACCGATCGGTCACGGCGTGCGCGGCGATCGTGCGGAGTTCGAATCGGAAACCATAGGAGCGCTACTGCCACAACCGGTAGCACAGAGGCCATCTGGGTCTTCGCCGCGATCGTGAACGCCGTGGACAGCATCACAGCACCGATCCCGAGAAGTGATACGTGGTCACGTCGCCACAAGTACATCAGCGAGATCAAGATGGCGAACACCCCGAGAAAGCATGCGGTCTCGCTGTAGGGAGAGATGAAGAAATCGGCGAACACACTGTCTGCCATAATCAGGGTGATCATCGCCGCGAACAAGGCGCGGAACAAGGGCCTGCCCGGAAGTAACGCAATGAACAGCGTGAGGAGCACGCCAAACGCGATCACGCATACGATGCCCACCGCTCGCGTGTCCAACCCGTTCCCCCATCCGAGCAGGGGGGTCAGCAGTTTCGCCGGCCACAAGAAGATTGACTGCGACGAGAAATACTGCTCCCCAGAGCCGCTGACCCCGCATGCCTCGCCATACCACTGGTGGGGTTGCCACGACGGATAGATGTACTGCCAGAGCTTCGCGTAGTCAAACGGGTGCGGGTTTGCGACGCCGAGCGGGCAAAATAGACGCTGACCGTCGCCCTGGTCGGCCATCCCGACCGGCGTTGGCACGAACAACCTCAACAACAAGACGATGATCGAGCCAACTCCGCTCAAGACGGCGACGTTCCATCCTGGAGTGTTGAATTCGGGTCCGCCCGGCAGAAAATTTGCGGACAGCCACGCCCGCGCTGCCTCGACCCGCGGATG